>JAKACS010000717.1 GCA_021821235.1 Bacillota bacterium | reverse complement strand
GTCCACTGACTGCTCTTGGCGGACATCTAAAGGCAATCCAACAACAGAAAATCCTTGTTGCTGGAGCTTCTGAACAGCGTCCGTCAATTTGCTTCCAGCTCTTGACGCTAAAGCAACCATAGCACCAGCTTTAGCCAGACCTTCTGCCATCGCATAGCCCAAACCGCTTGACGCCCCGGTAACAACTGCATATGTTTCCTTAAGACTTATTTTCTCTAACAAGGTAACTCCTCCTTTTGATTAGAGACAAAGGGACAGTACTTCGACTCAACCCCAACCATAAATCCGTGTTCAACACTTATGGCGGGATTTTTAAAAAAGGAGCCAAGTTTACTGCATTTTACCTCCCTCATTAATGTACCATAGTTCTAACAAAACAAAAAAACTACAGCCCACTAGACTAAATCCATATGGCTCTGTAGAAGTCGCTGCCGCACATTGAGCTTAGACACAGATTGTTTTAAAAATGGTGTGTCTGTTAGGAAAAGCAAAATGAAGAGGCATTTAAATGGAAATAGTAAAGTAAGAAAATATAAAATTTTCATAATATTAATTGATTAATTGAAAATGATATGGTAGTATTTTTCTCGGAAGGGGGATGAAAGTGACGAAGAAATCGCTGAAGGAACGATTAATGGACACGGCCATAGTTTTATTTGAAAAATATGGTTATCACGGTGTTTCAGTGGATCAGATTGTTGCAGAATCTGGAAGCTCTAAAGGTGGATTTTACCACAATTTTAAATCAAAAGATGAATTACTTTATTACATCCACGATGTTTTTATCTCCTATGTTCTCGAAAAAGCAAACGAAATTCAAAATAGTAATCAATTCAATACACCTATTTCACGCTTAGGTGCCACCATTCAATCCTGGACGAAAGTATTTGATATTTATAAGCCTCATATTACAGTTTTCTATCAAGAAAGTACGTATTTGACAGGAGAATATTCAGAACGCATAAACGAAAAACGTGATGATTATCGCAAATGGATCGTAAAAATCATTGAAGAGGGTCAGGCTAGCGGCGACTTTCGAACGGAGGTACCAGCAACCATCACGGCAATGGCCATCATTGGCATGATTAACTGGACCTATAAATGGTTTAACCAAGACGGCCCGTTATCGATGGAATCTATCGCGCAAATTTTTAATGATTTGATGCTAAATTCCTTATTAACCGAACAGGGCATGCGACAGGAAGAAGCTCAAATGTTTTTACTCAAAAAACAGAATACTCCATTAACGGTTGATTGAGGTATTTCGCCAACCAAAAAGACCGACTAGTCCGTTCTAAAAAAGCTTTTTCAAAAATAAACGATTACGCTGGAGGGAAAAACATGGATTTTGAATTAACGCAAGAGCAAAAAATGTTAAAAGAAATGGTGAGCGATTTTGCTGAGCGAGAGATTAAACCGTATGCCCGTGAAGTCGACGAAACCTCTAAAATGCGGTATGAAACCTTTCAAAAGTTAGGTGAGTTAGGACTGTTAGGCATTCCGTTTCCTGAAAAATACGGTGGTGGTGGTGGAGACACGCTCTCCTACATCATTGCTGTCGAAGAAATTGGGAAGGCTTGCGGTGGCACTGGGTTGAGCTATGCAGCCAACACTAGTTTAGGAGCGAGCCCAATCTATTATTTTGGAACAGAAGAGCAGAAGCAAGAATGGCTGGTACCTATGGCGAGTGGGAAAACACTGGGTGCATTTGGATTAACGGAGCCGAATGCCGGATCTGATGCAGGCGGGACAAGAACAAAAGCAGAGCTTAATGGAAATGAATGGGTTATCAATGGAGAGAAGTGCTGGATTACCAATGCTAGTTTTTCTAGAACAATAATTGTAACCGCTGTCACGGGGAAGCGAGAAAATGGAAGGAATATCGTATCAGCGATTATTGTTCCGCCTGACACACCTGGGGTAAAGATTTCTTGTAATTATGACAAGATGGGGGTACGCGGCTCGAATACATGTGAGATTATCCTTGAAAATGTCCGTGTTCCAAAAGAAAACTTGCTTGGGGATGAGAAAAAGGGCTTCAGTCAATTTTTATACACTTTAGACGGAGGAAGAATTTCCATTGCCGCCTTATCTGTTGGAATTGCACAGGCAGCTTACGAAAAAGCCCTTCAGTATTCTAAAGAACGCGTCCAGTTTGGTCAAAGTATTTCTAAGTTTCAAGCGATTCAATTTAAATTAGCCGATATGGCGATGGAACTTGAGTTAGCTAGAAACCAAGTTTACAAGGCAGCTTGGTTAAAAGACAGCGGAAAACCATTTGGAAAAGAAGCGGCAATTGCCAAACTATTCGCATCGGAAGCTGGGTTCCGCGTGTGTAACCAAGCGATTCAAATTCATGGAGGTTCCGGTTATATGAAAGAATACGATGTAGAAAGACATTTGCGTGATATTAAATTGATGGAAATTGGGGAAGGAACATCTGAGATCCAACGAATAGTAATTGCGAAACATCTCGGTTGTTAAAATAGCTAAAAAATATAAGGATAAAGGAGCATTCAAAATGGATTTAACTGGAATTTTGCAAGTTGTTTCAAATAGTAAACTAGTATACCCAAATGAAGAAAAAGTACGTTCCACCTCCATTGGAAGCACAG
>JAKACS010000716.1 GCA_021821235.1 Bacillota bacterium | reverse complement strand
GGCGATCTTTGGAATCCGCGACTGATTCAAAATCGTTGCTTTTTCATCCGCTTTTAATGGGGTATTTAAATTCCAGCCTTCTCCTAAAATCAAGATGTCATCAGCCAAACGGTCCGCCATTTTGCGTACCTCGTTCATTGTTTCAACATCCAAAATTCCCATCAGATCAAAACGAAAGCCGTCAATTTGGTATTCTTCAATCCAAAATCGAACGGAATCAACAATAAACTTTCGAACCATCAGCCTCTCTGATGCCAGATCATTGCCAACACCCGTTCCATTCGAAGGAAGTCCAAATTCGTCATGCCGAAAATAATAGCCGGGAACAATTTTTTCAAAAGAAGATTGTTCACGAATATAAACATGATTGTACACAACATCCATGATCACACGCAGACCTTGGCTGTGAATTTGCTCAATCATCTGCTTTAGCTCGTAAATTCTTGAGTATGGATAGGCTGGGTCTGATGCATAGCTCCCATCCGGAACATTATAATGATGCGGGTTATATCCCCAGTTGTATTCTTGATTGCGTTTCCCCTCATCGACGCCCAAAAAATCATTAAATGGCAAAAATTCAATATGGGTTACCCCAAGATCTTTTACATAAGAGAGACCCGTTAGCTGGTTGCTTATCCCCCTCGTTCCAAGCTCTCCAGCTCCAAGATATAAGCCTTTATGGTGAACCCCACTATCGGAATGAATCGTAAAATCACGAAGATGGGTTTCGTAAATAATGGCGTCAACCGGATGATCAAACCGCGGCAAAACAGGCTTCGGACTGCGGGTTTGTTCCAATTTTACGATGACGCCATGTTCCCCGTTTAAGGTTACGGCATTGGCATATGGATCGACTGCTTCCCTCCATTCAAGATTTACACACACAAGAAAGGAGTAGTGATAAAGTTCCAAATCTTGGTGAACCTTGACCGTCCATACTCCTTTATCTTCCCGCTTCATTTTGATTATTTCAGCATATTGTTCATTAGGAGAGCGCAATTTCAACTTTACTTGTGTTGCGGTCGGTGCCCAAACTTTGAACTGTGTTTCGCCATCGTTCACCAATGCGCCAAGATCATTCCCCTGATAAAAAAACTTGCGATCAAATTCATTTGTTCGTATAACCGCACCGATTTGAAGATCTGTTTCAGTTCCACTGCTGTCAACGACCCAATAAGTACTTCCAAACGTTACTTCTTCTTGGTGATGGCAAATGTATTTTTGGAAATGGTCAAGCGGCTGGACATCGATTATTTCCAAGGGGGTTTGAGTACCTTCGTTTCTTAAAGAAAAAGATGCATGCTCCAGCTTAGCAGATTGGGGATAGAGGATGGTGATACTCTTCATTTCATCCAGAAACGCTAAAAATTTACGTTCATGATTGTTCATACTATTTCCCTCCCTTCTGCTAACGTTTTCATATCGTTACTGGTTCTCCATTTGCCTGCGTGCGAATTGCTTTTTTTAGTAAACCATTTCCCAATCCACCAGGAATAAAACCAGTAGTCAAGCCCATTTTGATCTAGGTTATTCTGCTTCTGTAGGAGCTTCCCATTCCACCCTTTTTATACTGGATGTTTGGCAATGTTGCAATAAAGCCTGCGCCCCTTTTAATTGCATATGTTTAAGCGGTGATTTGAATCCCCTCATTTTTTGAAACCATTGTTCAAAATTGCGCGCCTCAGCCAATTGAACACCAAAAGATGCGTTGGGGTAGTCAATATAACCATTGCGGCTTATGATTAATTTATGAATCGGAAGCTCGATTTTGTACAATTTATAAATATTTTGAACAATTCTTTCGGTTCGATTTAGCGCAAGCAGCGGGTTCAACACTTTTTGCTCGCCTGTTTTGCTGCGCTTAAGCCAAAACCTATCGTTGGAACCAATGAAAACAGCTGAATTCTCTTCTTCCATAAAGGTAATGCACCAGGTGTCCGCGGGGGTAAGCAAAATGACCTCTGCCTCAATCGGCGCTTTTTTCAAAAGAAAAACCGGCTTGTATAAAAGCAAAAACGTATCAGGAAATCGCTGCAAGAAAAATTTCAACTTTTCTTCGAAATAGTATTTGGAAGAAAAATAAGACTTTTCCACAATGGTTGAACTGGCCCATTTCAACTGAAAGCGATACAACTGGTCCAAATACTGTTGTTTCAACTCATCCACCGTTGCCGGGTTATGCTGAATCGCGGCAGTAAACTCAAGCGGATCTTCTTCAACTGCCTGCTCTTGCGGTTCCTCTGTTTCTTTTTGCTTTGTTTTCAACATTTCCGAAAGTTTGCCGAAGAAGGAGCGTTTGCCGCTGTTACTTGTATCCCATTCGTCATCTGAGGCTGAAAATGACAAATTCGAAGCATCCATTCCGTTGTTTTCCCAATTTTCTTTTGTCTGCTTCCATTGTTGTTTTTTTATACGGACAAATCGGGAGGGATAGGTAAAAATATCTTGTTCGTATCGAGAAATATAATCTTGTAGTTTAACTAACTGTGCCATTAAACTTGCTCCTGCCTTATCTTAAAAATCATCACTTATGTAAACATTTGGATCGCTTCATATTTTGGTAGTTTGTTTAAATGGGTTTCGTATAAAGCAATCTGCTCAACGTTGAATTCAAGCGGT
>JAKACS010000715.1 GCA_021821235.1 Bacillota bacterium | reverse complement strand
TCAATAGCAAGCCTACTTTCTTTACAGCCCTTTCAGCAATACTTGAAGATTCCGAATCAGGTTACGGTATTTAAAGGGCAGAAATACACAATTCAGAAGGCTGCACCGGTTACAGCCGTTCTTTCGAATCACAATAACAGTATCTCTCTAAAGCAAAAATCAAATTCCGTCTCTATTCAAGCAGACGAACAAGGTCAAAATGAAATGCTTCTAGAGTTTGCGGGAATACCGATTAAAAAGGTCGATGTAAATGTATTAAAAAATTTCAAGGTTATACCTGGCGGTGAATCGATTGGAGTAAAACTAAACACTGCAGGAGTGCTTGTAGTTGGTCACCACCTCGTCACCACCGAAGAAGGCAAAAAATCACCCGGAGAATTAGCGGGAATCAAAGTTGGCGATATGATCACTGAAATTAATGGAACCAAGATAAGCAAAATGGCTGATGTAGCACCGCTTGTTCAAAGTGCTGGCCAGAATCATATCCCGCTGAATTTGGTCATAAACCGGGATCTCGAAAAGTTTACAACAAAGCTGACCCCATTAAAAGCAAAAGGGGAAGATGTATATAAACTTGGCTTGTATATTCGAGATTCCGCAGCTGGCATTGGAACAATGACATTTGTTCATCCGCAATCGAAAAAATATGGAGCGTTAGGACATGTCATTTCAGACATGGATACAAAGAAACCGATCGTAGTTGAAAACGGGGAAATCGTCCGTTCGACGGTTACCTCGATTGAAAAGGGAAGTAATGGAGAACCAGGTGAAAAACTGGCAAGATTTTCTTCTGATCGTGAAATCGTTGGTAATATCCAAAAAAATAGTCCGTTTGGAATCTTTGGCAAATTGAACAAAGAACTGAAAAACGGAATCATGGATAAACCGATGCCAATTGCATTGTCTAATCAGGTGAAAGAAGGACCTGCGAAAATTTTAACGGTAGTAGATAGCGACAAAGTTGAAGCATTTGACATCGAAATTGTCAGTACGATTCCGCAAAAATTCCCTGCCACTAAAGGAATGGTGATCAAAGTAACCGATCCCAAACTTTTGCAAAAAACGGGTGGAATTGTACAAGGAATGAGCGGAAGCCCGATCATCCAAGGTGGCAAGCTAGTTGGTGCCGTTACACATGTATTTGTCAATGACCCAACTTCAGGCTACGGTGTACACATTGAATGGATGCTTTCCGAAGCGGGAATTGACATTTACGACAAACAGGTTGAAAAAGCAAGCTAACCGAAAAAAACAGGCAAAGTGCCTGTTTTTTTTTTTTTTTTTGTAATATCTCCAGACCTTTTGGTAAAGATTTTTCGACAAAATTGCTAATGCATTTTCAAAATAAAACAAAATAAAACGAAAAAAGTCGAAACAAGGAGAAAACGAAAGAAAAATAAAGATTTATTCAACTTTTTAAGAAAAAATAAAAAAATGAAAGGAATTTATGTTGCATTGTCGAATTTGTAATTTAGAATAGAGAATAGAGACTTATTAGAGAGTATAATTGGAATTGAGGAGGAAATTCGCGTTGAAGAAAATAAAAGTTTGTGTAGTGGATGACAACAGAGAATTAATTAGTTTATTAGAGGAATATATTGAAGCGCAGGATGACATGGAAATTGTCGGGACAGCTCACAATGGCCAAGAATGCCTGAATTTGCTGGCGACGGTTGATCCCGATGTTCTTGTATTAGATATTATTATGCCCCATCTCGATGGCCTGGCGGTATTAGAAAGGCTGCGCGACATGAAAAAAGGCAGCCTGCCCAATGTCATCATGCTGACCGCTTTTGGTCAAGAAGATGTAACAAAGAAAGCTGTTGAACTAGGGGCATCGTATTTCATTTTGAAACCATTCGATATGGAAAACCTCGGTAACCATATCCGGCAAGTAAGCGGCAATGCCAGCACTGTTACAAGGAAATCTTCAGTAACATCTTATCGTCCTCAAACGGAAGCAAAACCGAAAAACCTCGATGCAAGCATTACCAGCATCATCCATGAAATAGGTGTGCCAGCGCATATCAAGGGTTATCTTTATTTACGGGAAGCCATTTCAATGGTTTTCAATGACATTGAGTTACTGGGTTCCATAACGAAAGTCTTATACCCGGATATTGCGAAAAAATATAACACAACGGCAAGCCGTGTTGAACGTGCGATTCGCCACGCGATTGAAGTTGCATGGAGCCGCGGCAACATCGATTCGATTTCCTCACTGTTTGGATACACTGTCAGTATGTCAAAAGCAAAGCCTACCAATAGTGAATTTATCGCGATGGTTGCTGATAAATTGCGATTGGAGCACAAGGCTTCTTGAAAAGAATAATTAACAAAGAGATATCCGAAGCCTCCATTTTCGATCCTGCAAAATGAGGCTTTTTCCATGTGTCATGAGCAAGTTTTCTGGTTGCACCAACTTACAAAATCGGGAAAAACCATTCATGAAAAGTTCTAGCTATTTTTGTCAGGGAATAAGCTGTTTCATAAAAAGTTATCAAAGAGTTCGTACATTTCAAAAAGGGCGTGAGGATATGACGCAAATATTTGCTCATCGCGGTTATTCTGCAGCTTTTTCTGAGAACACAATGACAGCATTTTTCGAAGCTGAAAAAG
>JAKACS010000714.1 GCA_021821235.1 Bacillota bacterium | reverse complement strand
ACGAGGCAAATTGGCCAGGCGTTTAATTCAATGCTTGATGAACTTCATGAATATGTAGACCGGTTAATGGCTGCACAAAAACAGCAGCGCAACGCAGAACTGGCAGCTTTGCAACAACAAATTAAGCCGCACTTTTTGTATAATACACTTGCTTCGATTAAATTTATGATGCATCAAGGTCAAACGCTGGAGCTGGAAGAGACGATGACAGCACTGATTTCCTTGTTACAGAATACGATTGGCAATACCGACGAAATGGTAACGGTAAAGCAAGAATTAGATAACGTAAGAAATTATGTATTGATTAATCAAAAGCGATACGGAAACCGGATCAAAGTCAACTACATGGCTTCACCTGATTGTATGAATGATATGATTCCTAAACTGATTTTACAGCCTTTTGTGGAAAATTCCTTTTTTCATGGTTTCATCCATAAAACAGAAGGAGCTATTCATATCCTCATTTGGCATGAAGGGAAGAATTTAGTGTGTGAAGTTGTTGACAATGGGGACGGAATAGAACTTCTCCCAGAAGGCCGATTGCCAGAAACAAAGCGGAAACACCAGCGTTTTTCCGGGATTGGCGTGAAAAATGTCCATGAGCGGATTCAGCTTATCTATGGTGAACAATATGGAATTGCTTTTTCTAGTAAGCTAGGGGAAGGAACAAAGGTTCAGATAAAATTCCCGAGCAAAAGGGAATAAAAATAGTTATAGAATCTAAAAAAAGTACAAATTTTTTCGAGATGAAAGCGCATCCATATCCTAAAAATAGTACAAATATTGAAAAAGATATTCCTAACTGTATGAGCCCTCCAGGTGCTAACATAAAAACGTAAGATAGATAACGCTTACAAACAGAACAATCCTTGGGGGGAGAAAAATGAAAAAAATATGGGCATTATTGTTAGTATCAATACTTGTACTATCTGCCTGTTCTTCGGGTGGGAAAAGCAAAGAAACAGCTAGTAATGATAAGAATGTAAAAGAAATTACCGTTTGGGCGTGGGATCCGAATTTTAACATTAAAGCATTGAATATTGCGAAAGAGGCTTACAAAAAAGTTGATCCAAAGCTTAATGTTAAAGTCGTAGAAATGGCTCAAGCAGATATTGTTCAAAAATTAAATACAAACCTAAGTTCTGGTACAACGAAAGGTTTACCGAATATTGTTTTAATTGAAGATTATCGTTCTCAAGGCTTCCTGAGAGCCTATCCGGATATGTTTAAGGACGTGACAGGATCGTTTAAACCAGATGATTTTGCCAAATATAAGGTTGCGGCAGGCACGTTAAACGGCAAAAACTACGGAGTTCCGTTTGATACAGGGGTAACCGGGCTGTATGTAAGAACTGATTATTTGCAAAAAGCGGGTTACAACGTCAGTGACTTGCAAAATATCGATTGGAATCAATACGTTGAAATTGCCAAAAAAGTAAAAGCTGCTACAGGGAAGCAAATGCTTACCCTAGATCCGAAAGACCTTGGATTGATCACGACGATGATTCAATCCAGCGGTTTATGGTATACCAAAAAGGACGGAACAACCCCCGATATAGCAGGAAACCCGGCATTAAAAGAAGCATTCAAAACATATAAAGCATTAATTGATGCTAATGTTGTGAAGCCAGTTTCTGACTGGAGCCAATTTGTAGGAGCATTTAATAACGGTGACGTTGCAAGCGTTCCAACTGGGAACTGGATCACTCCTTCTATTAAAGCTGAAGCTTCACAATCTGGCAAATGGGCTGTTGTGCCGCTGCCAAGACTTGCAGGAGTTGCAAACTCTGTGAATGCTTCAAACCTTGGAGGAAGTTCTTGGTATGTGCTTAACATCCCTGGTAAAGAAAAAGCAATCGACTTCTTAGCAAATACATTTGGATCCAATGTTGATTTCTATCAAAAACTTGTCAAAGAGATTGGTGCGATTGGTACTTATAAACCAGCTGCAAATACAGATGCTTACAAAGCCAGCGATGAATTCTTCGGAGGGCAAAAAATTATTTCAGATTTTACTAGCTGGACAGAAAAAATCCCTTCAGTGAACTACGGCCTAAATGCGTATGCCATTCAAGATATTCTAGCCGTTAGTCTGCAAGATTATGTTAAAGGAAAAGACCTTGATAAAGTTTTAAAAGACGCTCAAAAGCAAGCGGAAGAACAAATTAAATAAACAAGTTTAGTAGAAAAAAAGCCCCGGGAATCGCCAAATCCACCGAATCGTACAAGTTATTAGTGTATCGGGCGGGATACTTTGGGGCTTTCCTTTTTATAGGATAAGGAGTTGATGTTTGTGATACCAGCAAAAGTCAATCAGTCGGTTAAAGCTGTTAATGGAACAAAATTTAACCATAGTCTTCGTTTAAAAAATACCGTCATCGGATGGTCCTTTATCTCAGTAGCCACCATCATGATTTCTATGTTTTACTTTTACCCAATGACGAAGGAATTATTGTTATCCTTTCAATCAGGAAGAGGGACGAATCTAAACTTTGTTGGAGTGTATAATTATTTACGATTATTAAAGGACCCCACCTTCCTCGTTACAGTACAAAATACAGTAATTTATCTCATTATTCAAGTTCCTATTATGATTATCCTTGCCATGATTATTTCTGTATTA
>JAKACS010000021.1 GCA_021821235.1 Bacillota bacterium | reverse complement strand
CCCATACTGTTAAAACGTTGGATCCAATCCGCTGCAACTCGAGAAGGCAGCTTATTTATTGATAGTTGTAAAAACCGCGGCCCGTTTTCCGGCCTAGCCAACCAGCTTTTACATATTTTCTAAGCAGCGGACACGGGCGATATTTATCATCGCCAAACCCTTCGTGAAGCGTTTCCATAATATACAAACACGTATCAAGGCCGATAAAATCAGCCAATGTCAGCGGCCCCATTGGGTGGTTCATGCCAAGCTTCATGACCTCATCGATTGCTTCCTTGTTGGCTACACCTTCGTACAGTGTATAAATGGCCTCATTGATCATCGGCATGAGCACCCGATTGGAGACAAAGCCAGGAAAATCATTGACTTCTACCGGCACTTTTTTCAAGGTTTCTGTCATTTCTTTTATTGCAGTGTAGACTTCCTCCCCTGTTGCCAGCCCGCGGATGATTTCGACAAGCTTCATGACTGGTACCGGATTCATAAAATGCATGCCAATTACTTTTTCCGGCCGCTTTGTGGCAGCGGCTATTTCCGTAATCGGCAGCGATGACGTATTACTTGCCAAAATAGCATGTTCCGGTGCAATTTCATCAAGTTGGGAAAAAATATTCGTCTTAATCTCCATATTTTCAACCGCGGCTTCAATGACGAGATCTGCCTGGGCTGCATCGTTTAGGGTTGATGATGGTGTGATCCGTTCCATTATCGCCTGCTTTTGCTCCGCAGTTATTCTTTCCTTCTCCATCTGGCGTGATAAATTTTTGTTGATTCCGCTGAGTCCGCGCTCAATGAATTCGGGTTTCAAGTCATGTAAAAATACTTGATAGCCTGCGGCGGCACAAACCTGGGCAATGCCTGATCCCATTTGTCCGGCACCAATAACCATTACTTTTCCGATTTTCACGTTCTTCACTCCTCGTTTAGTTGCTAATTCAAAAGTGTCATCAACTGACACGGCGCTTTTCACGACCGCTTTTCCCTTTTGTTAGGAGATTGGCGCGCGATTCGCTGCTTTTTACGACCGCTTTTCCCTTTTGTTAGGAGATCAGTGCGCGATTCGCCGCTTTTTACGACCGCTTTTCCCTTTTGTTAGGAGATCAGTGCGTAATTCGCCGCTTTACAACTGAGTTAAGTCGATTCGGTTTTTCCACTCACTGGGCAATGCAGCTATCTTAACCAAAACAAACATTATCGTTTCGCCACTTCGATCATTACCGCATCGCCTTGCCCGCCGCCACTGCAAATCGCGGCAATCCCGATACCGCCGCCGCGGCGTTTCAGTTCATGCATCAAGGTAATAATAATCCGCGCTCCGCTTGCCCCGATCGGATGGCCTAAGGCAACGGCACCGCCATTTACATTCACTTTTCCTGAATCCAAGCCAGCAATTTTTATACTCGCTAACGCTACCGCGGCAAACGCCTCATTGATTTCAACTAAATCAATTTCAGCAAGGCTTTTTCCGGTTTTTTTCAAAAGCTTGTTAATGACAAGTCCTGGCGTTTTCGGGAAATCCTTTGCTTCCACCGCCACCGCGGCATGGGCAACAACGATGGCTTCTGGTATTCTGCCTTCGTTTGCCGCACGCGCTTCACTCATCAGCACTAATGCGGCTGCACCATCATTCACACTAGGAGCATTTCCCGCTGTAATCGTGCCAACCGGGTTAAATACAGGCGCCAATTTAGCCAGCCGCTCAAGTGAGGTATCCGATCTCGGAGCTTCATCATGCTCGACAACGATTGATGTCCCCTTTTTTCCCTTCATTACGACAGGAACAATTTCTTCCGCAAATTTTCCTGATTCGATTGCCGCAATTGCCCGCTCATGGCTGCGCAATGCCCACTCATCCTGCTCCTGTCTTGAGATCTCCATTTCTTTGGCAGTTAAACTTCCATAACTCCCCATATGAACGCCTGTAAAACTACATGTAAGCCCGTCGGAAATCATCATATCTTTTACCGATGAATCGCCCATTCGCAAGCCCCATCTTGCTTTTGGCAGTAAATAGGGCGCATTGCTCATCGACTCCATTCCGCCAGCGACAATCACTTCTTCATCGCCACAACGAATAAGTTGATCTGCAAGCGTCACACTGCGCATTCCAGAAGCACACACTTTATTAATCGTTTCCGTTTTCACTTCCCACGGCAGTCCTGCATTTCTTGCCGCTTGCCGCGATGGAATCTGCCCTTGCCCTCCTTGCAAAACCGATCCAAGAATCACTTCCTCAACTTGATCCCCACTGACTTGAGCACGATTCAATGCTTCTTTAACGACAATTCCTCCGAGCTCAGAGGCCGTTAAGCTGCTAAGCGCACCCCCTAATTTTCCAAAAGGCGTTCTTACCCCGCTTAAAATAACCGTTCTGTTCATCCTTTCTTCTCCCCTTTGTTTCAAGCAGTTCGCCAATCCCCTTTTGACTGAACGCTCACTCAAATTTTGAAAGCGCTTTAATTACCAATCTTATTTTATCGAAAAAAGAGGAGAAGTTGAAATATGTTACACAAAATTCGTAAAATTTTTATGAACTCAGTAGTTCAACTTCTCCTTTTGCTTAAAACACTCATTGTCCACAGACTGCTTTTTCCAATAGCTCGGCAACGTCATAAGTACGGACTTGTTCTTCCACTTCTTTTGCCTTCGTACCGTCTGAGAGCATTGTTAGGCAATACGGGCAGGCAGAGCTGATCACCGTTGGGTTCACTGCCAGTGCCTGCTCCGTTCGGGCAATATTGATGCGATGGCCCGTATCTTCTTCCATCCACATCAACCCGCCGCCAGCACCACAGCACATCGCTGTCTCGCGGTTTCGTTCCATTTCTACCAGTTTGACACCGGGGATCGCTTTCAAAATATCCCGCGGCTGGTCATACACACCGTTATACCGGCCGAGATAACATGAATCATGGAACGTAATCGTTTCATTCACTTCGTACTTCGGCACAAGCCGTCCTTCTTTCAAAAGCTTTGCCAGCAATTCGGTATGATGGTATACTTCCGTATTCAAACCGAAGTCGGGGTATTCATTTTTGAACGTGTTATAGGCATGCGGATCGATCGTAACGATCTTTTTCACTTCGTTCTTTTCTAATTCTTCGATATTCTTTGTCGCAAGCTCTTGGAATAAAAATTCATTGCCAAGCCGGCGCGCGGTGTCGCCGGAGTTTTTCTCTTTATTGCCAAGGATGGCAAATTTCACGCCTGCCTCATTTAGCAATTTTGCTAAGGAGAGGGCAATTTTCTGGCTACGGTTATCATAGGAACCCATTGAGCCGACCCAGAAAAGGTATTCGAATTCTTCACCTTTCTTGTTCATTTCTTTGACTGTCGGCACATGGACATCATCACGGACTTCGCGCCACTCTTCCCGCGCCTTGCGGTTTAAGCCCCACGGATTTCCCTGCCGCTCAATGTTCTGTATTGCACGCTGGGCATCGGCGTCCATTTTTCCTTCGGTTAAAACGAGATAACGTCTGAGATCGATAATTTTTTCTACGTGCTCATTCATTACCGGGCATTGGTCTTCACAATTGCGGCATGTCGTGCACGCCCAAATTTCCTCTTCGGTGATCACATCGCCGATTAAGCTTGGATGATAGGACAAAGTTGCAGCCGCTTCTTTTGCACCCCTGCTGGCCGCTGCAAGCGCCAATTGGTTGCCTTTTGTATGGGCGAAGGCAAATGCCGGCACCCACGGCTGCTTCGAAGTTACCACTGCGCCGTAATTGGTCAAATGATCGCGCAGCTTTAGCATCAAATCCATTGGCGACAGCATTTTACCTGTTCCTGTTGCCGGACACATATTTGTACAGCGGCCGCATTCCACACAGGCATACAAATCAACCAGCTGCAGCTGTGTAAAGTCTTCAATTTTTCCAACCCCAAACGATTCCTGGGTTTCGTCTTCGAAATCAATTTTTGTTAATTTGCCCGGTTTCTCTAGCCGGTTAAGATAGACGTTTGCCGGCCCGGCAAGTAAATGAGCGTGTTTCGACTGCGGCACATAAACAAGGAAGGCGAGCAGGAACAATAAATGCATCCACCAGGCGATATAGAAGACGACGATGGCTGCTGTTGTGCCAATCGGCGAGAATGCTATTGCGATCAGCGAAGCGACTGGTTCACTCCAACTAGGCTCCTCCCCGTGCCAAATGATTCCCATTCCATTTCCAAGAAGCACCGATAGCATCAATCCACCAATAAAAATCAACACAAGTCCGGATTTGAAATTTCGTTTTAAGCGAACGAGCTTTTCAATATAACGACGGTAAAAAGCCCACACCACTGCAAGTAGAATCAGCAAGGTAACGATTTCTTGAAAAAAAGTAAAGCCAGGGTACAGCGGTCCAAGCGGCAGATGCGAGCTGGGGTTGATCCCTTTCCAAATCAAATCGATCGTGCCAAATTGGACAAGTAAAAATCCATAGAAAAATACAACGTGAATCGCGCCGCTTTTTTTATCCTTTAGCAGCTTTTTTTGCCCGAAAACATTTACCCAAATTTTTTGCAAACGTTCTTTTACATTGTTGTCAAATTCTGTTTTCTTGCCCAACTTGATGTATTGGATCCTCGTCTTTACTACATAAACAAATAGACCAATTGCGTAAGCGGTTACAATTAAAAACGCAATCAAATTGATCCATAATAGACCATTCATTCCCTTTGCCCCTTTCCCTGTTTTTGCCCGTCAATTGAAAATTGTGAAACAGTAAAATTTTCTGAATTTATTAACTCTAATCCTATTATATTATGAATGAACATTCAGTCAATCTTTTTCTGTCCGTTTTAAACAATTAATAGGAATGGCTTCGTTCGGAAAACATAAGATAAACATGAATTGGAGAGGATTTTTGTGACAATTGCACTCTTTATCATCCTATTCATCTTATTCCTTTTTATTTGGCTTTTTTTCGATTATCATTTTGGCCGAAAAAAGCATCTGATGTTTGCTAAAAAAATGGAATCGCCTATTCTCGTAGGCAGCTTTGACATTTTTGCCCATGGCAAGGAGCTGTTTACGGATTATTTTCACAGTCTTGAACAGGCGAAGAAAAACATCGACATTGTCTTTTATATTGTCCGCAATGATGCCTTCAGCCAAGAATTTTTATCGCTGTTAAAAACCAAAGCAAATGAAGGGGTGCAAGTCCGCCTTCTGCTTGATCAATTCGGCAGCTTAAAGTTTTCAAAAAAGCTGGCGGCTGATCTGAAGAATGCCGGGGTCGTGTTTCAATACAGCAGCCGGTTGAAATTCCCGTTTCTTTTTTACAGCTCACAGGTGCGCAATCATCGGAAAATCACGGTTATCGATGGGAAAATCGGTTATTTGGGCGGCTTTAATATTGGGAAAGAGTACCTCGGGTTTGATCCAAAGCTAAGCCCGTGGCGCGATTACCATTTAAAAATAACCGGCGAAAGCGTGCATTTTTTACAGCAGGTGTTTTTGCATGACTGGCAGGTGGAGGCGCCGAAGAAGTTTCTTAATGAAACGGGCGTAATGCCACCGCAGGAAGACAGCTACGCGGTTGAAGCTGCGTCTGAATCGGCCATTCAGCCCGAGGTGAAAGTTCGTTTTTCCGGGGATCGCCATCACCTGGTTGCCCACCGGATGCTTGCAACAGAAGCCAATTTGCTCGAGACTACGTATATCGAGCAAATTCATTCAGCCACGAAGTCGATCATGATTGGTACACCTTATTTTATACCAAGCAAAAATGTTTTTTCCAGCCTGTTACAGGCTCTTCGCCGCGGCGTGAAGCTAACCGTTATTGTACCGGCAACAGCCGATCATATCCTTGTTCAGGAAGCTTCATACCGTTATTTTCGCAAACTGCTTCGCGAAGGTGCGGCCGTTTACCAATTTAAAAATGGTTTTTATCATGCAAAAACCATCATAATCGATGATGCGGTATATGCAATTGGCACAGCAAACTTTGACAAAAGAAGTTTCTTTTTAAACAAGGAAATCAATTGCTATATTTATGATCCAACGTTTCAAAAACGGGTGATGGCTATTATTCAACAGGACATTCGCGATTCCCAACGCTTATCATTGGAAGAACTAAATAAGCCAAATCTTTTGCGGACAATTAAGGAAGGGGTCGCGGGGGCGATATCGTTCTTTTTGTAATGAATTGTTATAGCTGTTCGCATTTCGTACCCTGTTTTACCTGTTTTTAGGAGAACGGGGACGTTCGACGGGCTCTTTTGTACCCTTTTTCCCCTGTTTTTACGAGAACAACGACTCCCAAGGAGCTCTTGAATAACGAAATTTACCCTTTTTAAAAAATGAGGCTCCTTTTTTAAAAAAGGAGCCTCACTTTTTACATTTTTTCCGGAGCAGATACGCCGATTAGGGCAAGGGCGTTTTTCAAGGTGATGCGCACTGCTTTGATCAGCGCCACGCGAGCCTTCGAACGCTCAGGGTTGCTTGCCTCAAGCACCTTTTCAGCATTGTAAAAGCTATGAAGCGCTGATGCCAAATCAAAAATATAATGAGTAATCCGGTGCGGTGTTCGCTTTTGCGCTGCTTCCCCAACGGCTTGCGGAAATTCGCCAAGTTTTTTCAACAAATCGATTTCCTTTTCAGAGGAAACAAGCGAGAAATCAGCCTGATCATCTGCACGAATTCCTTGATCTTCTCCTTGACGTAAAATGCTGCAGATTCTTGCATGGGCATATTGCGCATAGTATACCGGATTTTCATTCGATTCCGAAACGGCAAGATCCAAGTCAAAATCCATATGGGTATCCGAGCTTCTCATCGCAAAGAAATAACGGACCGCATCGAGGCCGACCTCATCAACAAGATCGCGCATCGTGACCGCCTTTCCTGTCCGTTTGCTCATCTTCATTTTCTCGCCGTTTTTATAAAGGTGAACAAGCTGAATGATCTCGACTTCAAGGGCAGCGCGGTCATAGCCCAGCGCTTGAATCGCAGCTTGCATTCTAGGGATATAACCGTGATGGTCAGCGCCCCAAATATTGATCAATTTTTCAAACCCGCGGTCGAGCTTGTCTTTATGGTAAGCAATATCCGGCAATAAGTACGTATACGAACCGTCCTGTTTGATCAGCACGCGGTCCTTGTCATCGCCAAATTCCGTTGAGCGCAGCCATGTTGCCCCGTCCTGTTCATAAATATATCCAGCCTCGCCAAGCGCCTTCAGGGCCTCAGCAATTTTGCCGTTTTGATAGAGCGACGTTTCCGAAAACCAGACATCGAAGCGGACGCGGAAGTCCTCCAAATCCTTTTTCAGCTTGGCCATTTCATACTTCAAGCCGTATTCACGGAAAAACTCGAACCGCTCCTTTTCGTCGGCGTGAACGTATTTTTCGCCAAACTCTTCCGCCAGATTTTTGCCGACCTCAATGATATCCGCTCCGTGATAGCCGTCTGCTGGCATCTCTTTTTCAAGTCCGAGCGCCTGAAAGTAGCGGGCTTCGACAGAGCCTGCCAAATTGTTGATCTGATTGCCAGCATCATTAATATAATATTCGCGGGAAACATCATAGCCCGCCTTTGCCAAAATATTGCAAAGCGAGTCGCCAACCGCTGCACCGCGTGCATGACCGAGGTGAAGGTCGCCCGTCGGGTTTGCCGAAACAAATTCAACTTGAATTTTTTGCTTGCCGCCGACTGTTGATTCTCCGTAGTTTTCGCCAGCACGCAAGATCACCGGAATCAAATCGGTCAGATAGTTGTTGTTCATATAAAAATTAATAAAACCGGGACCGGCCAATTCAATTTTATCAATTGACGCTTTGGAACGGTCAAAATGGCTAATCAGTACTTCAGCAATTATCCGCGGTGCTTTTTTTGCAACCTTGGCAAGCTGCATCGCCATATTGGTCGAGTAATCTCCATGCGCTTTTTCCTTCGGCACTTCTAAAATAACATCCGGGATTTGCTCTTCTGAGGCAAGACCCGCTTTTACAACCGCCGCTTTAATTTCCTCCTTCAGTTTGTTCTGAACCTGCTCGACAATGTTCATTGCTCTTCCTCCTGAAAGTTAATTTGCAACTCATATGTACCTGCATCCGATCCTTGCAGGGAAAAATCGTAAACCAATTCTATATAGCCTGTACCGTTTTCGGCTTGATACTGATAATCGATTTTTTTTGTAAAAGTAGCGGTTTTAAATTTGCCAAGCGGGATTTCATAATAACCGCCTTTCTTCCTAGCAAGAGCGAACGGCAGCCTCATTGTAGCGGCGCCATTGCGCAAAATAAGCGCTTCTTCCTTTGCAGCCTTCACGATGGTTCGGATCCTGCCCTCATCAATCATTTCTTCATATTTCAAATAAATCGCAGCTTCTTTTTGATAAAAATGGCCAACCGCTGCCGCTTCAAACGTTTCCGAGCTGTTTTGCCGGGAAATGGTTGTTTTTACAGTTAATTTTACTAATTTTCCCAAAACGGACAAACGGATCGCACTCCCTATTTCCACTCTATTATAACCGGATCCCAGAAACAATTCAAAAGGCGCCTGTAAAAACAGGCACCTGTTAATCGTTCCTATTTCACCCAGCCAAGAATCATTTCGCGGATTAATTTGCTTGCGGTATTGGCGGTTTGTTCAGATGGGTCATAGATCGGCGCCACTTCGACCAGATCCGCGCCGACGACATTGACATCCGACTTGGCAATTTCATGAATCGAGGCAAGCAGTTCGCGTGACGTGATGCCGCCGCAGTCAACGGTGCCTGTTCCCGGCGCATGTGCCGGGTCAAGAACATCAATATCAATCGTCACATATACCGGCCGGCCAGCCAATGTTGGTAAAATTTCTTTCAGTGGCTGGTGAACATCAAATTTTGAAATATGCATGCCGACTTTTTTTGCCCAATCAAATTCCTCTTTCATTCCGGAGCGAATCCCGAATGAAAACACATTTTTTGGTCCGATCAGCTCGGCAATTTTGCGAATCGGCGTTGAATGGGACAAGGGCTCGCCTTCGTATTGCTCGCGCAAATCCGTATGGGCATCCATATGGATAATCGCCAAATCAGGGTATTTTTTGTAAACAGCTTTCATAACCGGCCATGAAACGAGGTGCTCCCCGCCCATGCCGAGCGGAAATTTGCCGGCAGCGAGAATTTGATCAACAAATTCTTCGATCATATTAAGACTTCTTTGTGGATTGCCAAACGGCAGCGGGATATCACCCGCATCAAAAAATTTCACCTCTTCAAGCTCCCGGTCCAAATACGGGCTGTATTCTTCAAGGCCGATCGACACCTCGCGAATCCGCGTCGGGCCAAAACGGGAACCAGGGCGGAAGCTGACCGTCCAGTCCATCGGCATGCCGTACAGCACTGCCTTGCTTTCTGCAAAATTCGGGTGGCTTTTTATAAAAACATTTCCGGAGTACGCTTCATCAAAACGCATTCGCTATCCTCGCTTTCACACATATTTGCTGCCTTGCTTCACAAACTTCACTTCATTATCTCACTAAATCACCGACAAATTTCGGCAAAACAAAAGCTGCTTTATGAAGCTCTTTTGTGTAATACTTTGTGTCGATTTCGTGGAAGCGATCCTCGCTCACTTCAAGCGGGTCGTATTTTTTCGAACCAAGGGTAAACGCCCACATGCCGCTCGGATAAGTGGGGATATTTGCCACATACAGACGGGTGATCGGGAAAATTTCCTTGACATCTTTTTGCACGTTGCGAATCAGATCCGCTTTAAACCATGGATTGTCCGATTGGGCGACAAACAGTCCATCCTCTTTTAACGCCTTAGAAATCCCAGCATAAAATCCTTTTGTAAACAAGTTGACCGCAGGGCCGACCGGTTCCGTCGAATCAACCATGATAACGTCGTATTGATTGTCGCTTTCGGCAATGTGCATGAAGCCGTCACCGACTTTCACCTCAACGCGGGGATCGTCCAATTTTC
This sequence comes from Bacillota bacterium, assembly GCA_021821235.1. Next base: position 3,398 of record JAKACS010000021.1, on the reverse strand, counting down.
CGGCAATTTCCGGCAAAAATTTCTTCGAGTATTCAATTACTTTGCCATCGATATCAACAAGCGTTGCTTTTTTCACGCTCGGGTGTTTCAAAATTTCGCGAATAACACCGCCATCACCGCCGCCAACGACTAAAACCGATTCAGGGTTCGGATGGGTAAACAAGGGTACATGGGCCACCATTTCGTGGTAAACAAATTCGTCTTTTACCGATGTCATCACCATGTCATCGAGCAGGAGCATATTACCCCATTCTTCTGTTTCAATCATATCAAGCTTTTGAAACTCTGTTTGCTCCGTATGTAAAGTTTGTTTCACCTTCATCGTAATTCCGAAATTTTCCGTTTGTTTTTCCGTAAACCATATTGCCATCGTACTCATCCTTTCAGCTATCTATTTTTGCAAAGCCGTATTTTTCTATTATGCTTCCCTATCATTTATTTTACAAACACAGAAAAAGTATAGAGCAATCTAGCAAAATTTCAAGAAAAACTTTCCTAAATGTTTAAAATTTGCGCGTTTTTTTCATACTGAATATAGGGATATTTTCTTCCAGATCAACCAAACAATGGGGTGATAAACGTGGAAATCATGACTGATCAAGGGTTTCGAAAAACAATTAAATACTTGCGCGCCTTCATTATCATCAGTTTGATAGGTATGATTTGTATGCTTATCCTCTATTTCGGCATCACAGCTTTTGCAAAAATGCTCGGCGCCCCGCCACTTGCCGTTCCGCAATCGACTCTTTACTTTGCCGATGATGGGACAAAAATCGCTGAAAGCTCTAACGGGCAAAAACGCTACTGGGTTCCATTGAAAGACGTTTCTCCCGAGCTGGTTAATGCGACAATCGCGATTGAGGATAGAAATTTTTACCGCCACCATGGCTTTGATTTTAAGCGAATTGGCGGCGCCGTTCTTGCCGATGTGATTGCATTCAGCAAGGTTCAGGGAGCAAGCACGATTACCCAGCAATATGCCCGCAACCTTTTCCTGGAGCATGACAAAACATGGTCACGCAAACTGCTTGAAGCTTTTTATACAATCCGCCTCGAAATGAATTATTCGAAAAAGGATATCCTTGAAGGGTATTTAAATACAATTTATTACGGCAACGGAGCATATGGGGTGGAAGCTGCCAGCCAGTATTATTTTGGCAAAAAAGCAGCGGATTTATCTCTGGCAGAGGCATCGATGCTTGCCGGAATTCCGAAAGGCCCTGGTATTTATTCGCCGTTTGTCTCGATTCAAAAAGCCAAATCACGCCAAGGCATCGTCCTGAAGGCGATGATGGCTAACGGCTATATCTCAAAAAAACAAGCAGCGCAGGCCGCAGCTTCTAAGCTGACGTTTTCTTCAAGCAAGCCGAATGAACAGGCAGCGATTGCTCCCTACTTCCAAGATGCAGTGAAAAACGCGCTGAAGTATCAATTGCATTTAGATGACCGCACGATTGCCCTCGGCGGTTTAAAAGTGTTTACAACGCTAAATTTGAAACAGCAGAAAGCGGCGGAAACCATAGTGAACACAACAATTGCCAGCGGGTCGGACATTCAAGCAGGCCTTGTCGCGATGGATCCAACAACAGGCGCCGTTAAGGCAATGATCGGCGGCCGCGACTATAAGCAAAGTCCGTTTAACCGGGCCGTGCAAGCGATTCGCCAGCCTGGTTCAACATTCAAACCGCTGTTGTATTATGCTGCGCTTGGCAACGGCTTTACGCCAGCCACCTTAATGCGCAGTGAGTTTACGACCTTTCAGCTTGACGGCGGCGGCAGCTATACGCCACATAATTTTAACAATAAATACGCCGATGGGGATATTACGATGGCGCAAGCTCTTGCCCTTTCCGATAATATTTACGCCGTCAAAACCAATCTGTTCCTTGGATCCGATACACTCGTAAACACGGCGCGGAAATTCGGCATTTCAACGAAGCTGGCCAGTGTTCCATCACTCGCCCTCGGTACTTCAGGGGTACGTGTCATCGAAATGGCAAACGCATACAGCCTGTTTGCAAACGGCGGAAAAAAAATAGAGCCAACGCTGATTACAAAAGTAGTGGATTACAACGGTAATGTCATTTATCAAAAAGCGGCTTCCAATGAGCAAGTGCTTGATCCAAAAAAAGCGTTTGTCATGACTGAAATGCTGACTGGAATTTTCGATCCGAAATTAAACGGCTATTCTAGCGTAACCGGCAGTACAGTCGCAAAAGAGTTGACACGGCCATATGCGGGAAAATCCGGCTCAACGGAAACAGACAGCTGGATGATTGGGTTTACCCCTCAGCTTGTAACAGCTGTTTGGACGGGCTATGATAAAGGAAAACCGCTGGAACTTGTTGCAGAAAAAACGTATGCCAAAAAAATCTGGGCGCAGTTTATGGAAAATGCTTTAAAAGGACAGCCGGTGAAAGACTTCAAGCCTCCAAAAGACGGTGTTGTTGCCGTAGATGTCGACCCGATTACGGGGAAGCTTGCGACAAAGGACTGCCCGCAGAAACGCAAAACCTATTTTATCGCTGGGACTGAACCAACGGAATATTGCACCGTTCACATTAACCATACACACCAGGATTCACCAGCACCAACTGAAAAGAAAGTCCCATGGTACAAACGGCTTTTCCCTTGGAGCCGTAAGTAAGGCCGAAGAACAACGAAAAGCTCCAGTGAAACCACACCCTGGGGCTTTTATTTTTGCTCATTATTTTTAATAAAGGTTGTCAGTCGCCTTCAACGGACAATCCTCTTTTTAGTTCTTCCGCTGATTGTTCCCATAATTCTTCATTATGGCTGCGAAGAAAATTCGCCAGCACTTGCTTTGACTTTTCATCCATATGGTCAACAATAATGTGGCGCTTCAGCGATTTATCCATCCGGTTCACATGCTCGGGAAGCGATTTGTAGCCGCGGCGAATTTGGCGGTCAACCGTCATTTCACATGCAGTAACGCCAGCATAATACGACCCCCGTTCATTGCGGTCAATCGTTACCCACACAAGCCAATACGGTTTTGCATTTGGCACCTCTTCTTTTGTCGGCAAGAATTTAATTCCCTTTTCAATAGCACTCCGGGCATGCATGGCGCCGACGTCAATCATTGCTTCACCCGCCTCCACATCAATCATGACCGGCGAAACATTATCAAGGCTTAACGCCCCTTTGCCATAGCCGCGATGTCCGTCTTTCGGATCGCTTTTGATAATATTAAAACCCATTTTTTTCTTTTCTTCCATTTACTTTGGAACCTCCTTACTGCATAAACAATCGGTAAAAGAACTGATTTAATCCATCGGTTACAGAAGGAACAATCGTATATAAAATTGGCGAGATCGTATATTGGTCAAGTGGGGTGATCACCAAAATTAAGAAAATCAGCGAACCGTACGCTTCAT
>JAKACS010000713.1 GCA_021821235.1 Bacillota bacterium | reverse complement strand
GTTTAATAAACTTTAAAAACTATTTTGTAATTAAAGAAAGAGAAAAAATAAAATAATCAGTTAAGTTTGCTTTCGCCAATTCCATCCTTTCTATACAATGAAAATTAGCAGCTAATAAAAGCAATGTGGGGGATTTCGCGTGCAAAGACAGCGGTTTCGGTTTAAATTAAGCATCATCATCATTTTCTTCGTTTGTTTAGTCGTTTTGATATCCCTGATGATTACCGACCTATTGATCAGCAATTCTGTAAGTGACAACATAAGAAAAACCCAGGAAGAAAAGGCGTTAATTGTTGCGAGGACTGTCTCCAAGTCTAATATTGTCATTCATGCCTTAGAAGACAATCAAGCCGCTCGTGCCGTCCAAGATTACACAAATGAAATCCAGTCAGCAACAGATGTTCTGTTCATCGTTATTATGGATATGAATGGAATTCGCCTGACTCATCCGAATGAGGAGATGATAGGCAAGTCATTTGTAGGCGGAGATGAAAAAGCCGCTCTAAAAGGAAAGGAATATGTCTCCGTTTCACGCGGAACTCTTGGACAATCAGTACGGGCTTTTACCCCCATATACAATGATAAAAATAAACAAATTGGCGCAGCGGCAGTTGGCATCTCGCTAAGCAGTCTGGAAACAGCCCTTGAAACCAGCCATAAGAACATTCTCATTGTCACCATTTTTGGTCTGTTAATTGGGATCATCGGGGCAATCATCTTGGCCAAATATATAAAGAAAATTCTCCTTGGTCTTGAACCTTTTGCTATTTCGAGGATTCTTGAGGAAAGAAGTACCATGCTGCAATCTGTACACGAAGGAATTATTGCTGTTGATCATACATCTACCATTACATTGGTAAATAAATCAGCTTTGCAAATTTTAAAAAGAGCCGGTCTATCACAAAAACCGATCGGAATGAAAATTTATGACTATATGCCATCAACAAGACTGGATCATGTTTTAAAAACGGGACAGCCAGAATTGGATGAAGAACAAACGATTAACGGCGTTTCCATTTTAGTCAACCGGGTTCCACTTTTTGTGAATGGCGCGGTTGTCGGAGCAATTTCCACTTTCCGTGATAAAACAGAAGTAAACCAGTTAGCAGAACAGCTGACCGGTGTCAGAACGTATGCCGAAGCACTTCGGGCACAATCGCATGAGTTCCTGAATCGTCTTCATGTTATATCAGGCATGGTACAATTAAAATCGTACAATCAACTGGCCGCGTTTATCCGGACACTGGTTGATTTTCGGAACCAAGAGTTCGGTAGCATTACTCAGCATCTCAAAGATCCTGCCCTCGCAGGCTTTATCATGGGAAAAATAAGTTATTCCCGAGAAGCCAAAGTGGACCTTTCGATAGAATGTACCAGCATTATTCCTGAGCCGGCAGAAAATAAGACGACTCACGAGTTGATTACGATCTTAGGGAATCTTCTCGACAATGCCATCGAGGCAATGACAGACAGCGAAGACAAAACACTCGAAGTTCATTTGTCATACGAAGATAATTGGTTACTAATCGAAGTCTCTGATTCTGGCCCAGGTATCGCAAATGAACTGCAAAAAGAAGTTTTTAAAAAGGGATACTCGACAAAAGGGGAAAACCGCGGGTTTGGTCTGTACCTAGTTAAAAAAAGCATCGAAGCTCTCGGGGGAGAGTTAATTATTGATTCAAAGTTACGACTAGGGACGAATTTTTATGTAAAAATTCCATATAAAGCAAAAGAGGTGGGGAAATGATCAGGGTACTAATTGTCGACGATGATCCGATGGTCGCAGAATTAAACAAGCGTTATCTGCAAAAAGTGCATGGGTTTACTCTTGCTGGAATCGTCCATACAGTAAAGGACGCTAGAGAATTTCTTGAAACGGAAAGGGTTCACCTCATCCTGCTTGACGTTTATATGCCAAGTGCTACGGGAATCGATTTGCTCCGTTTTATAAGAAAAAAGAACATCTCAGTCGATGTCATCCTGATCACAGCGGCCACAGATAAAGAGAATATTCAAACTGCACTAAGGTACGGAGCACTGGATTACTTAATCAAGCCATTTGAGTTCAATCGATTCAACCAGGCCTTATTACAATATAAAGAAAAACACCATTTTTTTGAGAATCATCCTATGCTTAGACAGGAAGATATTGATGGACAAATCTTAAGCACCGAGCAAAAATTCGCAGCTTCATCAATAGAAAACCTGCCAAAAGGGTTAACAACCAGCACTTTGGAATCTATCCTAAAAGTGATTCAAACGAAAGCGAACCAGCCTTTTTCGACCGATGATATTTCAGAAATCACCGTTATTTCACGAGTATCCGTCCGTAAATACCTGAAATTTTTAACGAACCTGGGCATCCTTGAAGAATCTTTAACCTACGGCGTCGGCCGCCCAGGCCATTTGTATAGATTAAAAGAACACAAGCTAAAGCAATTGAATAGATTTTTTTAAGAAAAGCTTTTGGTGCCTTGGTCAGCCTTTTATCAGTAGGCATTTCCTTTTCCTCTAAAGCTGTTCCTTAAACATTCCGATTCGCTTTATTTCTTCCAGATGAATTTCGGATAGTCTTTCTAGGATTTCCATTCCTTTTTCTGTTACATCCACGAAAATACTTTAGAAC
>JAKACS010000712.1 GCA_021821235.1 Bacillota bacterium | reverse complement strand
GGTTCAAAAAACTTTTCTGAGCAGTTGATTTTAGGAAACATGCTAGCCGATCTCATTGAAAACAAAACAGATTTGCAAGTTGAAAGAAAGTTGAATTTAGGTGGTTCACAGGTTACCTTTGGTGCGCTGAAAAAAGGAGACATCGATGTTTATGCTGAATACACTGGCACTGGGCTTGTGAATATTTTGAAGCAGAAAGCAATGAACGACCCCCAGAAAGTGTATGACATTGTCAAAAAAGAATTTAAAGTTAAATACGGTATTGATCTATTGAAGCCCCTTGGATTTAATAATACCTATGCCTTAGCCGTTCGTCCTGATACTGCTTCACAATACGGTTTAAAAACCATTTCCGATCTGGCAAAAGTCAGCAATCAATTGACGATTGGGCCAACGATCGAATTTCCAAATCGGCCGGATGGGCTTCCGGGTCTAGAAAATGCATACAATTTGAATTTTAAAGCAGTGAAAGCAGTTGACGGTGGCTTGCGGTATAAAGCTCTAAACAACCGAAATAGTGATGTCATTGATGCCTTTTCCACTGACGGTCTGCTCGAAGCATTTAAATTAAAGGTACTGGAAGACGACAAACATTTCTTCCCGCCATATTATGCAGTGCCGATCATTAAAGATTCCACCTTAAAGGAACACCCAGAGTTAAAGAAAGTGATCAATTCCTTAGCCGGAAAACTTTCCGATGATAAAATGCGGAAATTAAACTATAAGGTTGACAGTTTAAAGCAATCGCCCGAAAAAGTTGCCCGAGAATTTTTGCAAAAAGAAGGTTTGATTCAATAGGAAGACAAACAGCCGGTAAAGAACTTTACCGGCCGTTTGTTATTCTTGCAAAAACTGTACCACTCGATCATAGATTTTCTCATCGCCAATAATAAGCAGGACGTCTCCCTCCATGATGAGGGCATAGGGTCCTGGCGAGATTACAATTTCTCCCTTTCGCTTCATACCGACGACCGTGCCACCTGTATTTTGCCAAAACTTCACTTCTGATATGGTTTTACCAATCTGATTGCATCCCGGTAAAATTTCAATTTCAATCGGCGCCAATGGATTGGTGTGCCGCAGTTTCCCTGAATAATCCATTAATTTTCTCAACGTTTCGGAAAGTTGTTCATCCAATTTCGATCTTTCTGTCATTAATGTATTAATTTGTTTTTCCAAATCCTTAACACTTGCAATGGTTGAGAATCGATTCATATATTTAAAAGCATTTTCTTTGGAAGAAATCACGATCCCGCTCCCCTGTGCCGAATGAACAATTTCCACGTCTTCCAAGATTTTGATCGCTCTGCGAATCGTTTCCGGAGACACTTTGTATTCACTCGCTAAGGTTGACCGGCCGTGAATTTTCTCCCCTACCTTAAAATGACCGTCATAAATTCGGTTTGCAAGGTCGATTGCAATTCGTTCATATGTAGGTATTTGCGTGCGTTGCATGAAGTTTCACCATCCAGTTGATCTGTTAACATTTTCACCTTTAGTATCTCACTCTCCATTGGGATATTCAAGAAAAGCACAAAAGGCAGCCTTATGCACGACTGCCAATCAATCTTAAGAATGCAGAACGTAATGCTGTTGAAAAAAATAGTGTAGTAACAATTGGATGTTGAGGTTTACTTTTGCCCTTTCAAATATTTATGGACTACCCGCGCAACTTCCCGGCCTTCGTTGATTGCCCAGACGATAAGGCTTTGACCCCTTCTGGCATCTCCCGCCGCAAAGACACCTTCAACATTCGTTTTGAACTCGCCGTATGTAGCATCAACTTTCTGGTTTACACTTCTAACTCCAAATTGGCTTAAAAGCGATTGTTCTGTTCCCTCAAAACCGATTGCGATAAAGACAAACTGGGCAGGCCAAACTTTATCGGTACCTGGAATTTCCTTGAAATAGTAACGGCCTTCTTCGTCCTTCAGCTTTTCCATTTGGATAGTATGAAGTTCTTTTACATTCCCCTTCTCATCTGCAACGATCTTGTTCGTTTGAATGGAATATTGACGCGGATCCTCTCCAAACGCTGCTTCTGCTTCCTTATATGCGTAATCCATTGTGAAAACGTTCGGATACGCAGGCCACCTGTTCTCAGCAGCACGCTCTACCGGTAATTGCGGATGCTTCCCAAACTGTACCACACTGCGGCATTTTTGGCGAAGCGCCGTAGCCACACAATCAGCACCTGTATCCCCCCCTCCGATCACAATCACATCTTTGCCCTCAACATTGACAAACTGACCATCTTCAAAATTCGAATCGAGCAAACTTTTGGTCGCCTTTGTCAAGTATTCCATCGCGTAATGAATTCCATTTGCATCACGGCCTTCAACCACTAAATCACGCTGCTGTTGAGCCCCTGTGCAAAAGATGACCGCATCGAAGTTTGCTTGAAGTTCTGCTGCTGTTAGATCTTTGCCAACTTCTGTATTAGTAACAAAATCGATACCTTCCTGTTCTAATAGTCGAATCCGACGTACGACCACTTCTTTTTCCAGCTTCATGTTTGGGATTCCATACATCAACAAACCGCCAGGACGGTCATCACGTTCGTAAACGGTTACCGAGTGACCAGCTTGATTCAGCTGATCAGCCGCAGCCATACCTGCAGGGCCGGAT
>JAKACS010000711.1 GCA_021821235.1 Bacillota bacterium | reverse complement strand
TCATTAATCCCCCAGTTTTCACTTTTTTTATATTGTTTAATATCGTCAACTACACCAAAAGGTTTAGCAAAAACGATAAAGATTTTCATCTTAGCGAAACAAGCATACGTAAAGGGAGGATTTCAATACTAGGTTGCGAATATAAATATAGTACATACAGTGGGGAGGAATGGAATTGGCAAGGATTCTGCGGGGACACCATCTATTATGTGTTCATGGGTTTAAGGGAATGGGCTATAGTCCAGATTTTATTGTGCGAATGACTGAGATTGTGGAAGACATTCGTGATCAGGAAAAAGATTTTATGATCCGGGTTGTTGCAGCATTTGATGACGCTTGTATGGCTTGCCCGCATAGAGGAGAAGCAGCGTGTGAGGCTGCAGAAGGTTCAAATGATCACGTCCTGTCAATGGATGAAAAAGTGATTCGTCACCTTGGACTTGAGCCGGGAAAAGAATATAAAAAATCAGAACTGGTGGCATTAACAGCTGAGAAAGTCGAACCGGACAATCTGGATGATTTATGCGCAGGCTGTTCTTGGCTGCGATATGGAGTCTGCAAAGAAGGAATTCGTGCGATTCGGCTGCGATATGGAGTCTGCAAAGAAGGAATTCGGAAACAGCGGGACGGTTCTCCTGTTTCGTTTCATGCTAATAAATAAGAACCATCCAGCTGTATTTTCATCTTGCCAGCAATGCCAAGATTCCCAAATATTCTTTTAATGCAAGCCGGGTATTTTCAAGTCCGGATGGAACAAATTGATTGCCATATATAGCGATTTGATTGCTCGTTATGTAGTCGGTCGGGTAGGGCTGTACACTCACCCCCTGCTTTTCAAAATTGAGGACAGACCGTTTCATATGAAAAGCAGAAGTAATCAAAACAGGGTGTTTGAAATTGGAAGCCACCAGGATTTCCTTTGTATATTTGGCATTCTGTTCAGTATTTAAGCTTTTACGATCAAGTAAAATTTTTTCTTGAGGAATACCTAAACTGACAAGCTGTCGCTTAGCAATTTCTGCTTCATTCCCAGAATCCTTGAAAACGGCTCCACCTGAAATGATAATGGGAAGGTGGGTTTTTTTATACATTCTGGCAGTTGTTAAAAGACGGTTTGCACTATGACCAGTCAATTGTCCCGTACCATCCAGATCTGCTGTACCTCCTGTTGCCCCGCCGCCAAGCATCACCATAACATCGCCTTCGATCGACTTCGGTGGCTTATACATTTTTTCCAAAGAATGAAGCAGAAGCTCCCCCGTAATTTCTGCTGAAAAAAGATAGAGACCAAGTGAAACAATCAGCAAAAAGCTGCCTGTCCCCCTTTTCTGGCGGAAAAAGAGCCATAGACCTGCAAAGAAAAGAAGGAGAATAAAAATTCCCGGCGGTAACAGAAAGCCATAGATAAATTTAATGATGTAAAGCATTAACTCACCCCTCTTTCGTTGTACTACTCACCCCTTATCAACCTTGCAGTCTGATTGAAGATGGAGTCTTCTGTCGGAGAATGATAAAAAATTTACTCAATCACAATTACCTCGAAACGCTCTGATCGTTCATTTTCATCAATTTCCTAAAAGGCTTGAATTCTTTACTATCCAGATTGCCCCTCTAGTTTCCAATCAATTTCCTTTTGTCCAATTTGCCGCAAGAAGGCATTTGTTCTCGAAAACGGCCTGCTGCCAAAGAAGCCGCGGTTGGCGGAAAATGGGCTTGGATGCGGGGACTTTAGGATGAAATGCCGCGATGAAGTAATCAGCTGCTGCTTTTGCTGAGCAAATTTCCCCCAAAGAATAAACACCACCGGCACCTCACGTTGATTCAGCACTTCGATAACTTTATCCGTAAATGTCTCCCAGCCAAGATCTTTATGTGAATTGGGCTCACCGGCACGAACCGTTAAAACAGAGTTTAATAGGAGCACTCCCTGCTTGGCCCATTTGGAAAGATACCCGTTATCCGGAAACGGGCAGCCGAGATCGGTATGGAGCTCCTTGAAGATATTCTGCAATGACGGCGGCACTTTTACGCCCGGTTTTACAGAAAAACTCAAGCCATGTGCCTGCCCATGTCCATGGTAAGGGTCTTGGCCGATAATTACAACCTTTGTGTCTTGAAAAGAAGTATAATGCAAGGCATTAAAAATATCGCACTGATCGGGATAGACAACCCTTGTTGCGTATTCTTCTGCTAAAATCGTTCGCAGCCGCTGATAGTAAGGTTTGGTAAATTCACTTTCCAGTAGCGATGCCCAATCGTTTTTCAAAATGGACATGATCGTTCACTCATTTCTCCAATATTCCAGCTTGACGTTTTCCTTTTGCAAAGTAAAACCATCCTGCACCACTTTTCAAACCCGCTTAGATGACCGTTTAGTTTTTTGCGCCATAATGGCTCTTCTCATGGCTGCGGGTCTTTCGACCGGTTCGCGTCATGACAGCTCTTCTCATGGCGGGATCTGCAATTTTTTCGACCGGTTCGCGGTATGACAGCTCTTCTCATGACGGGATCTTCAATTTTTTCGACCGGTTCGCGTCATGACAGCCCTTCTCATGGCATGATCTGCGATTTTTTCGACCGGTTCGTGGCATTACAGCTCTTCTCATAACGAACTCTGTAATTTTTTATAATC
>JAKACS010000710.1 GCA_021821235.1 Bacillota bacterium | reverse complement strand
CAACACTAGTGGCTTCATTAGAACTTGGAATTTGAATTAATTTCCACGTTTTACCGGAATCTTGTGTTTTTAAAATTGTATCTCCACCAGCAACCCATGCTATATACTCATTAAAGCTAAAAAGACTCAAATAATTTGCCTTTAAAGAAATTAACTTAGAAGGTGTAACATCCAACCATTTTTGATTATTATTCTTTACTAATATATTGTTATTTGAAATAGCCCAACCTTTATTATTATCAATAAGATTTATTTGATAAAATTTGTTCGTTTGTTTTGAAGACGTAACATTACCATTATCCCCCTGTTTTCTAGTTGGGGGTATTTGTTTTTGGCTTTCATGCTGAAGGGTCTTAGGCTTATTTGCAGAGTCAACCTCTTTTTTACTTTCAGTACATCCAGTAATTAACACAACGCTAAAAACACTTATTGAAATGAATAAAATCTTTAACTTCAAATTAATTGTTTTTAGTTCGTATAGGTTGGACATTACTATACCTCCTCAAATTAAGGTTTGTTAAAGTTCTTAGTTTCTTTGTTTTAATTTTTCTTTACCCCGTACCCTTATATTCGTTTAAAATTAAACCTCAATCTTTATAGAAATTGCGTACCCAGCGATGAGATTTTAGCTTCTCCAGTTGATCTTTTGGCAGGCCCTGTCCATCTCCAACTTGGCAATTGCTTTCAGCATGCCGAATGGAGCGCATACCAGGAATGACGGTAGATACAGATGAATGACTAAGGATAAAACGGAGCGCTGTTTCTGGCATCTGTGCAAGAGAAATGTTTAACTCATTCGTTATCTTTTGTACCCGTTCAAATACTTCCTGCTTTCGCTCTCCTTTAAAGTAGTTGTTGCGGAAGTCGCCTTCAGGAAAGGTGGTATCAGGTGTAATCTTACCTGTCAATCCACCTTCATCCAATGGCACACGGACAATTACTCCCACATTGTGCTTTTGACACGCAGGGAAAAGCTGGTCTTCTGGACTTTGTTCAAAAATATTGTAGATCACCTGAACAGTATCAACAACCCCTGTTTCAATCAGCTTAATCGCATTTTCCGGCTGATAATCGTTTATCGAGACGCCGAAATAGCGAATTTTTCCGTCCTGCTTCAGCTTTTGGGTTGCTTCAAACCAGTCTCCCTTGCCTACCCATTCATCAGACCAGACATGGAATTGCTGAACATCGATTGTTTCCAATCCAAGATTGCGCAAACTTTCTTCCGTACAAGCAATCACATGTTCATACGAAAATGCCTCTTCTACCGGTATTCCTGGCGGAGCCGGCCATTGCCTATTTTTTGGCGGAATCTTCGTGGCAACATAAATCGTTTCGGAGCGCTCCCTGACCACTTGGCCAACCAATTTTTCACTATGGCCATTTCCATAACCTAATGCCGTATCAATAAAATTCAAGCCAAGATCAACAGCCTTATGAAGCGCCTGGATCGATTGATCATCATTAGCACCAACCCAGCTTGTTTGTCCAATCCCCCAAGCTCCATAACCAACTTCAGAAATTTTCAAATCGGTTTTTCCAAGTGTTCGAACATTCATTTCCAATCTCCTTTTTTAATATCTCTACCGTGAAAAATTCGCATAATGATAACAATCTTTAAAAATGATAAAATACGATATGCTTTTTTACGGTAAAAAACTTCATGGATGTTGCCAGTGAGATAGATAGGCGATCCCAACAGTTAATGGTAATAATCTGAATAATTAGGCTGACGCATTGGTTTCAAGTAAAATATTGCCGAAGATTATATAGATCATAAATAATCAATTCGCTGTGGCATTTGAATTTCCTCCAATTTTTTAAAAATTCGAATCCAATCAAGGCTGTCTCTACTGGCCAACAGCTCATTCATGAACCCTAGAGATCGGTATTAAAGCAATTTAACGCATCTGAATTGCGTACTTCAAAAATAAAAGCAAACATTCGGAAACGGCTCGCGGAGTATGGTTCACTACCAATACATCCCGATTTGAAAACCTACGGGAATATAGGTAATTTTGAATGGAAACAATACTTTTTGCACGATGACGATACAGCCTTAGCGGAATGCCCGTTTCACAAATTTTTAAAATGAATGAGATTGAATAGTGCAGGCATGCCTTTTTATTAGGCATGCTTAAATATTTTTTGCTGAAACAAGTGGTTTTTCACGAATGAATGCTGAATTTTCATTTTAAAAAACTTGATATTTCCTACATATAAACTAAATAATATGAATAGATTGAAAAATAAAAAAATTAACATACCAACCGGTCATTTAAAAGGGGGTGTCTTGATGAAAATGAATACGCGAAACCGATTGTGGATCTACTCGATTCTTGGCATGTTCACAACCATTGTTGTCTTAGCGTTTGCAAGACTTTCCTATGGAGTATTCTTACCATTTATGCGAGAAAGCTTAGGGCTTTCCTACAAGCAGGCGGGTTATCTCGGCACCACGACATCATTGGGCTATTTAAGCACCATCATTTTCGCTGGAATTCTTGCCTCCAAATGGGGCAGCAAAAAAACGGTTCTACTGGGAATATCCCTCGTAACATTTGGACTATCCGGACTTGCCCTTACCTTTTCCTACTGGGTGACATTCCTTTTCATGCTCGTTTTAGGGATAGGCACATCATGCACTTATAC
>JAKACS010000709.1 GCA_021821235.1 Bacillota bacterium | reverse complement strand
ACTGTCCAGGATGGGAAAGCTGTTCTTGAAGACGGCACCCTTGCCGGCAGCATTTTAAGGCTTGGAGATGCTGTGAAAAACCTTCAGATTTTTTCACGGTGTTCTTTAAGAGATGCGGTTGAAATGGCATCGGTCAACCCTGCGAAACAATTAAACCTTTATGATCGCAAAGGCAGTCTGTCGGTTGGAAAAGACGCAGATATCGTTCTTCTTAATTCGGAGTCGGAAGTCTGTATGACTTTCTGCCGGGGAAAGCTCGCCTTCAAAAGGGAGGAATAGGGAATGAAAATAATCGAGGTAAAAGATTACCAGCAAATGAGTCAAAAAGCTGCCGAATTGATTGTTGAAAAAGTTCGAAAAAACCCTGGAATTCATCTTGGACTTGCTACAGGAGGAACACCGATTGGCACTTATGCCAATTTAATTGAAGACCACCGAGAAAATGGAACGTCTTACCGGAAAGTCATCTCTTTTAATTTAGATGAGTATATCGGTCTTAATGGGAACAATCGCAACAGCTATCGATATTATATGGAAAATCAATTTTTCAATCATATCGATATTCAAAAAAGCAATACCCATATTCCGCACGGTGATTCTTTTGACATCGAGAAGGAGTGCCTTCGTTATGAACAGCTAATTGAAGATGCGGGCGGTGTTGATTTGCAAATTCTAGGAATTGGCAGCAATGGCCATATCGGATTTAATGAACCAGGCACCCCTTTTGAATCCACAACCCATATTGTTCAGTTGGCGCCATCAACCATCCTGGCAAATGCCCGTTATTTTGAAAAAATGGAGGAAGTGCCCACGAAAGCAATTACGATGGGGATTTCAACCATTATGAAAAGCAAAGAAATTCTTCTGCTTGTTTCCGGTAAAGCAAAGACAGCGGCGTTACAGCGGTTATTAGAGGGAGAAATCACAGAAAATTTTCCTGCTTCCGTGTTGAAAAAACATCCATATGTTACAATTATCGCAGATGAAGCGGCGATCGCTGATTTGAGGTTTGCAGTTATGGATTAAAAAGATTCATTTTAAATTCAAGGTCTAAAAGAAAGGATGCAGGTGAAAGAATGATTAATAAGAATTCGCCCATCCCTATTTATTACCAGCTTGAAGAGCATATTCGCGATTTAATCGAAAAAGGCGAATTACGGCCGGGAGACTCCCTTCCAGCGGAGAGAGAATATGCGGAAAAATATCGGATCAGCCGAATGACGGTTCGTCAGGCGCTCACCAAATTGGTAAATGACGGCTATCTGTATCGTTTGCAAGGAAAAGGAACGTTTGTTGCTGAACGGAAAATTGAAAAAACACTTCAAGGGCTAACGAGTTTTACGCAAGATATGAAAGCAAGGGGGCTGGTGCCTGGAAGCCAGCTGCTGCACTTCGAAAGGATTCCGGCAACAGATGTCATTGCCAAACAACTAGCCATCCAAGAAAAGAGTCCAGTATATGAAATTAAGCGGGTTCGCCTTGCGGATAAGGTTCCGATGGCACTTGAAACAACCTATATTTCCACAGATCTTATAAAAGGATTAACTGAAAAGATCGCGAATCAATCTTTGTATGCCTATATGGAAGAACAGTTAAACTTAAGGATTGACCACGCTTCTCAAGTAATTGAGTCTTCGATTGCCACACAAAACGAAGCAGATTATTTGGAAATAAAAAACGGTGCTCCGGTTATGAGGATTCAGCGAAATACGTATTTACAGGATGAAACGCCCGTTGAATTTGCAAAATCGGTTTTTCGGGCTGATCGTTATAAATTTGTCGTTCAAATTAACCGTTGAATATGTTTCCGGCATAAACAGCGTGGTTGTAACGTTTTAATGCTGATAAACAATGGCGCAAAAATTGCCAATAACAATGGATAGGCTCCTCCCATATACTATCGTAGTGATTTGACAGGGAGGAGCTCTATCCAATGATGCAATTCTTTTCCTTACTCTTACTTGCTTTTGCGCTGAGTCTTGACAGCTTTAGCGTCGGTTTCACTTATGGCTTGCGCAAAATGGTGATGCCGTTTAAATCCGTTCTCATTATTGCAAGCTGTTCTGCCATTTCAATGCTGCTAGCTGTTTCGATCGGCCATGGGCTTGCAAAAATTCTTTCCCCTAATATCACCGCCAGCATTGGCGGAGTGATTTTGATGGTTTTAGGCGCAGGAGTGATTATTCAATTTTTCCGGCCTGGAAAAGAAAAAGATTTGTTAAAACATGAAAAAACGATTGTGAATTTTGAAATCCGCTCGCTTGGCTTGGTAATAAACATCTTAAAGAAACCGATGTCGGCAGATTTTGACCAGTCCGGAACCATTACTGGTATTGAAGCGTTGATGCTTGGTTTCGCTTTGTCACTTGACTCATTTGGTGCCGGAATCGGTGCAGCGATGCTGGGCTTTTCCCCGATTTACTTGGCCGGGGCTGTTGCTGTCATGAGCTCGTTATTCGTGCTTCTTGGGATAAAAAGCGGTTCACTGCTGTACCGGTTTGAATGGATTCAAAAATTCACCTTTTTACCAGGGATTCTCCTAATTTTGATTGGAATTTGGAAATTATAATAATTGCAGAAAGGGTATGGAGATGACGTTAATTGTCGGGTTAACTGGCGGGATTGCCAGCGGAAAAAGCACGGTTTCCACTATGT
>JAKACS010000708.1 GCA_021821235.1 Bacillota bacterium | reverse complement strand
ATCTCAGACATCCTTTCCCGCTTAAAGCGGATGCAGGGGTACAATGTTCTTCACCCAATGGGCTGGGATGCCTTCGGTTTGCCGGCAGAGCAATATGCATTGGATACAGGGAATGACCCGGCAGAATTCACAAAGAAAAATATTGATAATTTCCGCCGGCAAATTAAATCACTTGGGTTTTCATATGACTGGGATCGGGAAGTTAATACAACAGATCCGGAATACTACAAATGGACGCAATGGATTTTCTTGCAGCTCTTTGAAAAGGGGCTTGCCTATATTGATGAAGTCGCGGTCAACTGGTGTCCGGCTCTTGGCACGGTTTTGGCAAATGAAGAAGTTATTGATGGAAAAAGCGAACGTGGCGGCCATCCGGTCGAACGCCGGCCAATGAAACAATGGATGCTGAAAATCACTGCTTACGCAGACCGCCTTCTTGAAGACCTGGAAGAACTCGATTGGCCGGAAAGCATTAAAGATATGCAGCGCAATTGGATCGGCCGTTCAGAGGGTGCTGAGGTGACGTTTAAGATTGCCGATCATGACGAATCCTTTACTGTGTTCACCACCCGACCGGATACTCTTTTTGGAGCAACTTACGCGGTGTTAGCGCCGGAACATGTCCTTGTAAGCAATATCACAACTCCGGAACAGCAGCCGGCAGTGGATGCTTATTTGGAAAAAATCAAAAGCAAAAGCGATTTGGAACGGACAGATTTAGCAAAAGAAAAAACGGGTGTATTTACCGGCGCCTATGCGATCAACCCGGCCAACAATGAAAAAATGCCGATT
This sequence comes from Bacillota bacterium, assembly GCA_021821235.1. Next base: position 1,866 of record JAKACS010000708.1, on the reverse strand, counting down.
TGGATTGCCGATTATGTATTAGTCAGTTACGGGACGGGCGCAATTATGGCCGTTCCTGCCCATGATGAGCGCGACTATGAGTTTGCGAAGCAGTTTGAGCTGCCGATCAAGCAAGTGGTAGCTGGCGGTGAGATTGAAAATGAAGCCTATACCGGTGATGGCGAGCATATTCATTCAGAATTTTTGGATGGCTTAAATAAGACAGATGCGATTCAGAAAATGATTTCCTGGCTGGAGGAAAAAGGGATTGGCACAAAGAAAGTCACCTACCGTTTGCGCGATTGGCTGTTTAGCCGTCAGCGCTATTGGGGCGAGCCAATTCCGATAATTCATTGGGAAGATGGAACGATGACGGCTGTTCCTGAAGACCAGCTGCCGCTAATGCTGCCAAAAACAACAGAAATCAGGCCATCAGGTACTGGGGAATCGCCGCTTGCCAACATCTCGGAGTGGGTAACTGTTGTTGATCCTGAAACAGGCAAAAAAGGTCGCCGCGAAACGAATACAATGCCACAATGGGCGGGAAGCTGCTGGTATTACTTGCGCTATATTGATCCGAAAAATAGTCAGGAGCTTGCTTCCCGTGAAAAACTGAATGAATGGCTTCCGGTTGATGTATACATCGGCGGTGCCGAGCATGCGGTTCTTCACTTGCTCTATGCTCGTTTCTGGCATAAATTTTTATACGATCTTGGTGTTGTTCCAACGAAAGAGCCGTTTCAAAAACTGTTTAACCAGGGCATGATTTTAGGAGAAAACAATGAAAAAATGAGTAAGTCGAAAGGAAATGTTGTCAATCCTGATGCGATTGTCGAAAGCCATGGGGCCGATACACTTCGTCTATATGAAATGTTTATGGGACCGCTCGACGCTTCAATCGCCTGGTCGACAAACGGTCTTGACGGGGCACGCCGCTTCCTCGACCGGATTTGGCGCTTGTTCGTTGAGGAAGATGGCAGCCTAAATCCAAAAATTCAAGAGGGTGAAGAGTCTTCAAACCTTGAAAAAGTCTATCACCAAACCGTGAAAAAAGTAACGGAAGATTTAGAGGGCTTGCGTTTTAATACGGCGATTTCGCAATTGATGGTGTTCATTAATGAGGCGTATAAATCCAAAGTTCTTGCAAAGAATTATATGGAGGGTTTTGTCAAAATGCTTTCGCCGATTTGCCCTCATCTTGCCGAAGAACTTTGGGAAAAGCTCGGCCATAGTGAAACGATTTCCTATGAAGCATGGCCGGCCTATGATGAATCCAAACTCGTGGATCAAGAAGTCGAAATCGTTATCCAAGTAAATGGAAAAGTAAAGCACAAGCTTACCGTTCCGACAGATGCTACGAAGGAAATGTTGGAGCAGCTGGCAATGGATGATGAAAAAGTAAAGGAGCAAATCGAAGGGAAAACGGTTCGTAAAGTGATTACCGTTCCGGGGAAATTAGTGAACATCGTCGCCAATTAATCCGAATATCCCTTTCGCGTATCAAGGGATATTTCCAAAAGAAAGGGTATGAAAATGAGCGAAATCAAAACGATCACACCAGAGGAATTGAAGAAAAAGCTAGAAACAGGAGAGAAGCTTGAGCTTGTTGATGTCAGGGAGTATGATGAAGTCGAACAAGGAATGATTCCTGGAGCCAAGCATATTCCAATGGGAGATATCCCCGCAAAACTGGATCAGTTTGATAAAAACAAAGAATATATTTTTATCTGCCGTTCAAGTGCCCGCAGTGGAAACGTTTGTCAATTTCTTCATAATCAAGGCTATAAAGTCGTCAATATGGTTGGCGGGATGATGAACTGGACGGGAGAAACAAAATAATTTTGCGCAAAAAGTAAAAAGCCGGATTCTCAACAGATCCGGCTTTTT
>JAKACS010000707.1 GCA_021821235.1 Bacillota bacterium | reverse complement strand
ACGCCAGTAACTTACGCTTGTCTTACTTTGGGTGAAATGGGACGCAACATGGGAAATCCCCCGTTTACAACTCGGGAAAATCTCCCGAAAATTCGCAAGGAAGAATTAAAACAAGCAGCACAAGCACTCGGAATTCAAGATTTGCGCCTGCTTGGTTTTCGTGACAAGACGATTGAATTTGAAGATGAGGAAATGTTGGCGGATCTCATTTCATCACTAATGGATGAATTGAATCCATCGCTGATTATTACCTTTTATCCGGGTTTTGCCGTTCATCCGGATCATGATGCTACCGGGGCTGCAGTTGTCAGAGCAGTAAAACGCTTGCCGGAAGAAAAACGCCCGAAACTGCATTGTATTGCTTTTTCGCGAAATTGTACGGAAGAAATCGGGCAGCCAGATATCTACAATAACATTCAGCCTGTGATTGACAAAAAGCTGGCGGCGATTCAAGCGCACCGTTCCCAGACAGAGCATATGACTAAAGACTTGGCGGAGAAACGGAAAAACGAAGATCCGCAAATTATGGCATGGTTAAAAGATGAACGGTTTTGGACTTATAAGTTTTAAGCTCCATTAACAATTTCGAAAAGATGTTCCAAAAGCAGCCCTTTTGGAACATCTTTTTCTTTTAGATATGTGAATTAGGAAAATTTTTATTGACCTTTAAGCATCAACCGTTATAATAGGAGTGAGTAATCACTCATTTTTTACTAATGGGAGGCTTTAGAATGAACCCTTCAATTGAGGTGAACCAAGTCAGCAAACGTTTTGGCAAAAAAGAAGTATTGCAGAATGTGAGTTTAACCGTACAGCCCGGGGAAATTTTTGGACTGATCGGGCCATCCGGTTCCGGGAAAACAACCCTTGTCAAATTAATTGTCGGAATGGATCAGCCGTCTGCGGGCGAAGTCCTTGTTATGGACACCTTGATCCCCAATTTATCAATATTGCAAAAAATCGGCTATATGGCTCAAGCCGACGCCCTTTACACCGATTTAACTGGAAAAGAAAATCTCGCCTTTTTCGCCTCATTGTTTCACTTAAAAAAAGCCGAGCAAGCGAAACGGATTGCTTACGCGGCCGAACTTGTAAATCTTTCAGGAGAATTAAAAAAGAAAGTTCAAGCCTACTCCGGCGGGATGAAACGAAGGCTGTCGCTTGCAGTCGCAGTCATTCAGAATCCGGACATCCTTATTTTGGATGAACCGACCGTCGGAATTGACCCGGAATTAAGACAGTCGATTTGGGCAGAACTCTATCGCCTGAAAGAAGCCGGCAAAACGATTTTGGTTACAACCCATGTAATGGATGAAGCTGAAAAATGCGACAGGTTGGGAATGATCCGCAACGGCAGGTTAATCACCAGTGGCTCCCCTGCTGAGTTGAAAGCCCAATATAATATCGGTAGTTTGGAAGAAGTATTTTTAAAAGCAGGGGGTACGGGCAAATGAGAATTTTTGCGTTAATCAAGCGTATTTTTCAGCAAATCCTCCGGGACAAACGAACGCTCGCGCTGATGATGGTGGCGCCGCTATTTATTCTGACCTTGATGCATTTTCTGTTTACGAGCACATCACCTGATCCAAAAATTGCTGTAATCAATGGCAGCACCGCCTTCATTCAACAATTGCAAGACAAGGGTATTCAGGTAAAACAATATGATAAGCTGAAAAACATCAAGAAGACAATCATTAAAGACGATCTGGACGGAATTCTGAAAATCGACGGTTCGCGCTACAAATTAACCGTAAGCAACTCCGACCCAACTGCCGCAAAAGGCCTGGAAATGAAAATTCAGCAAATCGTTGCTGCTGAAACTGCAAAAACTCAAGCCGTCAATGTTTCAGCCTTTGTGAAGAAAATTCAACAGGCAGTCCCTGCACTGCCTGCCAAAATGGAGCAAATCCAGGTACCTAAAGTGGAGACAGCTTATGTATACGGCAGTAAAGACACGACATTCTTCGACCTCTTTGGACCGATTTTAGTTGGCTTCTTTGTCTTCTTTTTTGTCTTTCTTATTTCCGGGATTGCGTTATTGCGTGAACGGACGACCGGCACACTTGACCGCTTATTGGCGACGCCGGTTCAGCGGCGCGATATTGTTTTTGGCTATTTATCCGGCTATGGACTGTTTGCGATTATCCAGACGGTGATCGTCGTTTTCTTTGCAGTTAAAGTGTTAGGAATTGTTCTTGCAGGTTCCTTATGGAATGTGATTTTAATCAATCTTATTTTAGCCCTTGTTGCGCTCTCGCTTGGTATTTTGCTGTCAGCTTTTGCAAATTCAGAGTTTCAAATGATGCAGTTTATTCCAATTGTCGTCATTCCACAAGTATTTTTCGCCGGCATTTTACCGGTTGACGGCATGCCAAACTGGCTGCAAGTGGTTGCAAAATTAATGCCGTTGTACTACGGCGGCGATGCCCTAAAAGCGGTCATGTATAATGGGTTGGGGCTAAGCGATATTCGCGTCGACCTTGTGGTGCTTCTCGGTTTCGCCCTCTTTTTTATTATTCTAAATGTGTTTGCCTTGAAAAAGTACCGGAAAATATAGTTGGTTGCCGAGAAGTTGTCGAATTCATGCAGAAAGTTGTAGAATGAACCTGAAAACTCGTCGAATCCACTTGAAAACTCGTCGAATCCACTTGAAAACTCGTCGAATCC
>JAKACS010000706.1 GCA_021821235.1 Bacillota bacterium | reverse complement strand
TCATGTAATTCCGGGCAGTGGAGCGACTTACTCCTGTTACTTGAACAATTTCATCAAGTGTCTGAAAGTGAGGTGTAGACTTTAAATGGTCCTTGATCCGATTAAGGGTTCGGTTATCGATTCCTTTTTGTGATTGTGTTTGAGTCGATGTACTTCGGAGGTTCTTCAAATCTTCAACAGCTTCTTGACTCAGATTAGACAAAGTCGATAAGCGATTCCGATATTTTAAATATTTTTTTAATGTGGCTTTTAGTTGTTCTAAGTCAAAAGGCTTGATAAGATAGTCGAAAATCCCTAAACGAAACCCTTCTTCCACAACGGTTAATTCTTTTGCAGCGGAGATGAGGATAACATCACAAGGCGTTTGACTTATCCGAATGGTTCTTAACAACTCTATTCCAGATTTGTCAGGCATAAAAACATCAAGCAGGAGAAGATTGGGCTTTAAATCTGAAAGAGCCGATAAGGCTTGTTCAAAATTTAAGGCAACACCAATTGAGCGATAGCCATTTACCGATTGGACAAATTGACTATGCATATTCGCAATGTTAAAATCGTCATCCACCACAAGGACATTTATAGGTATCATTTTCCATTTCCCCCTATGGGAAGGTTGGCTATTAAAGTAGCCCCATTAGATGTGCTTTCAATCGATAAATTTCCATCGATTGTCGCAATTAAACTTGACAGTAAGGCCAGTCCGAATCCCCTTCCCTCCCCTTTCGTTGTTACACCATCTCTAAAAATATCATCTCCCAATCCAGGATCAATGCCCGGTCCATTATCAGAAACTGCAATCACAAATGAAGCGTCATCGTATCGAAATGTTACAATCACTTGCCCGGAAATAGCCGAGTAAAAATTTGAAGAAATCGCTTCCAAAGCATTTTCTATTGAATTACTTAAAAGAGTTAATACAATTTCTTGATGTGGACATGGGTCTGGAATAATAGCTTGGGAATGAATTTTTAATTGGATGTTTAATTCTTTTGCACGACTCATCTTCCCAACTAACACACCAACAAGAGCGGGATCATGAATTTTTGCTAAAAAGAAATTTAAAAGACCTTGTTGCTCTTCGTTAATTTCTCCTATCAGCTTATTTATTTTCGTGTATTCCTTCAACTGAATTAAACCGGATATTAAATGAAGTTTATTCATAAATTCATGCCGCAGACTGCGCAAGGCTTCGACGAAATGGCCAATATCAGCAAGCTGGTGATCAATTTTATCAAGTTGCATTTTATCTCTAAATGAGGCCACGGCACCAATTATTTGTCCATTTAAACTAACAGGTACTCGATTCGTAATAACAAGAGTCTTGCCAATAATCATCGGTTCATCTCTTTGAATAATTCCTTTTTCAAGAACTTCTATCAATCGGGATGAAGGGAAAACTGTTGTGATACTTTCCCCGCTAAAGTCAATCTCCTCCATTCCGAGAATTTTTTGCGCCTCTGAATTACATGCGGTAATTTTTCCTTCGCTATTGATGGCAACAATTCCCTCACGAACGGAATTTAAAATAGCTTTTTGTTCTTGTGTCATGTAGGCAATCTCATTAGGCTCCATATTAAAGATCTGTTTCTTAATATGATTTGATAAAAGAAAAGCGCCAACCATACCAAAGAGGAGCGCTCCCACACCGATGGCAATGATTTTTATAAAAATAGTATAGATTTGTTTCCAAATTCCTACAACAGGAAAGCCGACTGAAACAAGACCAATAACATGATGTCGTGCATCGTAAATGGGGGATTTTGCGCGAACAGTTAATCCAAGACTCCCAACTGTAACTGAATGAATTTCCTTCCCCCTCAAAACAGCTTGATCCTTACTACTAACATCTTCGTCCTGAAGCTTCTTGCCAATCAAAGAGGGATTCGGGTGGCTATAACGTATTAATTGCTTATTTGCAACAACGATAAACTCAGCTTTTGCCTGGTTCCTTAGCTTTTCGGTTAATGGTTGGATCGCTTGTGAAGGATTGGGCTGATTAAAGGCATTGACCACTTCTGGTATTGCTCCAATCGTTCTGGCTAAAAACATAGCTTGATTGATTGTTTCTGTAAAACTTCTATTAATAGTAATAACAGCAAACGAGGACATTACAAGGAGTAGTACAAGGGTAATAGTCAATAACACCAAGAAGTTGATTTTCGCCTTTAAGGTCATAACTTTCTTCATATTGAAAGTTGTCACCACTTTCAGAATTTAATGAGTATTCATAAAATTAAGTATAGCATATGACTACTTTCAGTAACAAATAAACCATTTGCACGACATGCCCTTTAATTTTTTGAAACTAGGCAACTTTCTGTGTGACTAAGCAGGGTTGCACTGATAAGCAGCTGGAAATCCTGCTTGGAAAAAATTAGGCCGCAAATTTCGGACCTACTCGAATAATCGTTTAGGTTCAGTTTAGGCAGTAAGAAAATAGCTGCACATGTTTGGATACAATTTGACTTTTTCGTATTCAGTTGGAATTTATCATTTTTTTTCAAAACGTTTGGTTTTCAAATACCACTCCATGGCATTCTTAAATAAAACTTTCTGCGACGGTTCCTCACCAAGAATATTGACGATTAAATCAATATCCGAGCGTTTAAAATGTCGCTTTGCTCTTGTAGATGGCAAGTCGGTTCCAAACATTAAAGCATCTGGGTTC
>JAKACS010000705.1 GCA_021821235.1 Bacillota bacterium | reverse complement strand
TTAAAGAAAGTTTACAAAAAGTTCATATAATATATCATTTACATTTTTCTCAAAGAGGAGTATTGTTTAATTATAAAAAATATTTAGAATTTTTGGAGGTGAAATGATGAGAAATATGATTGAATTCGAAGTCTATGGAAAATATGCCTTATTCACAGATCCTTTAACAAAGATGGGGGGAGAAAAACTATCCTATCAAATCCCGACTTACCAGGCACTTAAAGGAATTGTAGAATCAATTTATTGGAAGCCTACGTTACTGATGGTTGTGGATGAAGTAAGGATAATGAATCCGATCCAAATGGAATCTAAAGGTATTCGTCCCATTGAATATGGGGGAGGAAATACACTAGCAAATTATACTTACCTAAAGGATGCTCGTTATCAAGTACGCGCACATTTTATCTTTAATCCATATCGACCAGACATGGCATTTGATCGAAACGAAAACAAACATTTTAATATCCTGAAACGATCTCTCCGAGCTGGAGGGAGAAGAGATGTTTTCTTAGGAACAAGGGAATGTCAAGCCTACGTGGAACCTTGTGTTTTTGGCGAGGGGGAAGGTTTCTATGACCAAGGAGAAATCCATTATGGAACGATGATACATGGGATTAACTACCCTGATGAAACGGGAAGAAATGAAATGGAAGTTCGACTGTGGAATCCGGTGATGAAAGAGGGAATTATCAAGTTTCCACATCCAGACCAATGCACTTTAATAAGAAAAATTACAGAAATGCATCCAAAGAATTTCACAACTATCCAATCAGCAGACGAGCTTTTGAGTCAATTAGAGGAGGGAGGGAATAAATGAGTTGGTTATTAAACTTATATGAAACGTACGAATCAAATTTTGATCGAGTAGGAGTAGTTGAAAAGAAATCGAATGATCGAGAATTTACACTTTTGCCAATTTCTCATACAACACAAAATGCACATATTGAGGTAACGATCACAGAAGATGGAACTTTTCATTCCGCAAGGATACTAGATAAAAATGAAATGAACACATTAATTCCATGCACTGAAGGATCCGCAAATCGAGCAGGATCAAAAATTGCTCCTTATCCACTTCATGATAAGTTAAGTTATGTGGCAGGTGATTTTGTTGCATACGGTGGCAAAATAAAAAAAGAGGAACCCTTTACATACTATATCGCACAATTAAAAGAATGGGCAGAATCGCCGTATGCAGTATCAAAAGTGAAAAGTATTTATAACTATGTATCAAAAAGAACTTTAATTAAAGATTTAGTTGATTCGAAGATATTATTTCTCGATGGCAGTGGCTATTTAATCGAAACATGGGATAAAAAGTATGAGTCCACCTACGCAGAAAAGCCAGCTATTTTTTCCGTTGTAACTGGTGGGCAGGAAAGTGCTTTTATTCGATTTACTGTTTATTCTTCTAAAAAACTTTTAACAGAAGTTTGGAAGGATCAAGAAATGTATAATTCGTTCATTCGTTTTTATCAAGATTTATTAGGGGATAAAGATCTTTGTTATATAACAGGAAATTTTTTGCCTAGCACGGATAAACACGCCAATAAAATACGTAATTCGGGTGATAAAGCAAAGCTAATTTCAGCTAACGATACAAGCGGTTTCACATTTAGGGGGCGCTTTAATAAAAGTTCTGAAGTGGCAAGTATCAGTTATGAAGTGTCTCAAAAAGCACATAATGCGTTAAAATGGTTGATTAATCGCCAAGGGAAAGTGATTGATCAGCGGGTATTTCTTGTTTGGGGCAATGATGATCTTTCTATTCCTAATGTCACCGAAGATACTTTTTCAATTGATCCTGTGCCAATAGAAAGAGAAAAGATATCTCATACAAATCAAGAGTTTGCCAGAGAAATCGCGAAAGCTTTCGATGGGCACAAAAATAATTTAACGCTAAAATCAGAGGTTAATGTTTTATTACTTGATTCTGCCACTACAGGTCGATTAGCTGTATTATACTACCGTAATTTACACAAAGAGCTTTATTTAGAGAGGCTGAAAAACTGGCATTCTACTTGTGCTTGGATTCATCGCTACCGTAAAAATGACAATGGTGAATACGTCCATTTTTTTGGAGCACCGGCAACAAAAGACATTGCGTTTGCAGCATACGGACCAAAAGCTAACGAGAAGATTGTGAAAGGATTAATGGAGCGACTGCTACCCTGCATTATTGATAATAAAGTTATTCCATTAGACATTGTTAAAAACGCAATGAATCGGTCCTCCAATCCTGTATCAATGGAGAAATGGGAGTGGGAAAAAACGTTAAGTATTACTTGTGCATTGATTAATAAAATGGAGGGGTACAATGTGACATTGGACAAGGAAAATAAGGAACGGGATTATTTATTTGGTAGGTTGTTAGCGATTGCAGATGTACTAGAAAGAAGAGCTTTAGGGCCTGATGAAAACCGTTCAAGCAATGCAATTCGATATATGAACTCTTTTTCAAAAAGTCCTGCAAGAACATGGAAAACAATTCAAGAAAGTCTGCAGCCATATCAAGCAAGACTAGGTACAAAATCTCGATATTTATCCAGCCTTATAGATGAGGTAGCTTCCCAAATTGATTATGCAGATTTTAATAATAAACCATTATCAGGAAAATATTTATTAGGGTTTTATAGTCAACGGCATGAGTTGTATCAGAAAAAAGAAA
>JAKACS010000704.1 GCA_021821235.1 Bacillota bacterium | reverse complement strand
TCAATAACAAGCAAAAATTAAAGGGAAAAGAAAAAACCCTGCAGAATTCTGCAGGGCCCTTCTATATCCTTTTACCGGATAGAAGGCAAAGGGAGAGGAGAAACCGGAGGAAGAACTTATGGGGAAACGTAAGTCTTCTCCGCGGTTGGCAACAACATCCTCGAATTGATGTTGTTACTTTCATTATTTCCATAAACGAATGACTTATACACGCATGACAAAATAATTTTTTACGGGGCTCAAAATTCAAGTCAAGCTTAAGAATATGTTTGGCGGATGGAACTGATTATGATAGGATAGGAAAGAAAAAAGATAATGTGAATTTGTGGTGATGTGGCAATGAGAGTCGTATCAGGCAGCTGTAAGGGGAAGACCCTTAAAGCAGTCCCTGGAAATACAACAAGGCCAACAACAGATAAAGTGAAAGAAGCAATCTTTAACATGATTGGCCCCTATTTCAATGGCGGTACTGCCCTTGATTTATTTGCCGGAAGCGGCGGACTTGGGATTGAGGCGCTGAGCCGCGGTGTGGATCGGGCTATTTTTGTGGATCGGGATGCAAAAGCGATTCAAATCATTCATGAGAACATAAAAAGCTGCCAGCTCGAAGACCAGTCAGAGGTGTATCGAAACGATGCTGACCGGTCTTTAAAGGCTGTTATGAAAAGAGGCGTCGTCTTTGATTATGTTTTTTTAGATCCGCCATATAAAAAGCAACAATTGATCAATATGATGATGAAAATTGGTGAATATTCCCTTTTGAATAATGGCGGAATGATTATTTGTGAGCATAGCCGTGATGTTGAATTGCCGGAGAGTGTCGGTCCATTTTTAAAAATAAAAGACGAAACATATGGGATTATTGCCGTTTCCATTTTTCAAAATGGCGGTAAAGATTAAGGGGGAATTCATTTGGCCAGCATAGCTGTTTGCCCAGGAAGTTTTGACCCAATTACATACGGGCATTTGGACATTATCAAAAGAGGGGCAAAAGTTTTTGATCAATTGTATGTAGTGGTATTGAACAATTCCACAAAAAATCCCCTTTTTACGGTTGAGGAGCGGATTGATTTAATAAAACAGGTAACAAAAGAACTGCCAAATGTAAAGGTAGACGAATTCCACGGTCTCCTTGTGGATTATGCGAAAAGTGTGAATGCGAGTGCGATTATCCGCGGTCTGCGGGCCGTTTCCGATTTTGAATACGAAATGCAGATTACTTCAATGAACCGCGTCTTGAATGAAGATATCGAGACATTTTTCATCATGACAAACAATCAGTTTTCGTTCTTAAGTTCAAGCATTGTTAAAGAGGTTGCTCAATACGGCGCAGCTATTTCTGAACTCGTCCCCCCGCTGGTGGAACAAGCACTGCATAAAAAATTTAATCGAGAATAGAGGGAAATCCGGGCGACAAAAGTGAATGGCCCGGATTTTTCATTGGTTTTTATAACGATAGGAAAGAACGGCGACGTAAAGAAACAAAGAGGCTATCGTAATAATCGGTCCAGCTTGGATCATCGAGTGGTACAGTGCCGCAAGCCATGAATCATCATGAAAAAGACTTGCCGGTATCGTATTCATCGGCTGAACTGCGGCTGTTACTCGTTCCGAAAATGGTTTCCATAGCAAGAAACTAAAAATGCTCGCAAAAAAGCCATGAATGATTCTCGCCGTAAAAAATGGCTGAAAACGAATGTCGGTTTGAGCAAGAATACTGGCAACCTGCGCTTGTACACTAAAGCCGCTGAAAGCGAGTATAAAGCTGGTAACCATCAGCTGCTGCAAAAGAGTAGCTGTTTGAACTTGGCTTGTTAATTTGCTCCCAAGTGTGATTTCGAACAGCCCTGAAATAAATGGAATGCTAAGCGTGGTTGGAAAGGACAGTGATGTAAGCAGCAATTCCACCCCTTTTCCAAGTACCGCAGTAATATGTAGATGGTACAGCAGCCTGTTGACAACCGAAAACAGAATAATAAAGCCGCCAATCATCAATAAAGTTTGAATGGAAGAGGTCACAGCATCCCCTAACAGCTTGCCGATCGGGCGGTTGTCTTTAATTCTTGTTTGGTGAAGGGTTGAAAAAGCTTTCCGAAGGTGGAAACGCCTCTTTCTGCCACCGCGTTCTTCCTGCTCTTCTTTTCCGTAAAACCTCATTATAATACCAACGCAAATATTGCCTAAGTAATGGGACAAGGCCAGAATAATACCGATTTGCGGATTCTGAAAAAAACCGACCGAGACCGCACCAAAAATAAATAACGGATTCGAGGAGTTGGTAAAGGAAACAAGTCTTTCTGCTTCAATTTGTGTTAATTGCCCTTCTTGGCGCAGCCTGGCTGTTAATTTTGCTCCGGATGGATAGCCGGAGGCCATGCCCATCGCCCAGACGAATCCGCCAACTCCGGGAACTTTAAAAAGCGGCCGCATCAGTGGCTCTAATAAAACACCGAGAAATTTCACTACTCCAAATCCAATCAGCATTTCTGATACGATGAAAAATGGAAGCAGGGACGGAAATACAATTTCCCACCACATATTTAAACCGCGAATGGAAGCATCAAATGACTCTTGTGGAAAAGAGATCATCGATGCAGCCAAAACGGTAACCGAAACGGACAAAATAATTGTCTTTAATTTTGAACGAAACAAGTGTGTAAAAGCCTCCTCTC
>JAKACS010000703.1 GCA_021821235.1 Bacillota bacterium | reverse complement strand
TTTCTACAGGGACACATGCGTTGGATGGAAAAATGGTCACAGAAATTGTCCATGAACGTTATTCTCTGCAAAATGGCGAGTACGGCCGCCAACAGTTACAGGAAGAAGCGCTTAAAGGCATTGCCAAAAAGGCTTTGCAGCCAAGTAATGTAACAAAACTGCCTTCCTTAATCAAATCAATTCCAGACTATGTACTGGCTACAAACATGTCAACAGAAGACATGCTCAGTCTCGGAATGGCAGTAAAAGATTTTGACCCTACGAAACAATTAACTTATCATCAGCTTCGCGGCTCGGGCCAAAAGCTCTACGATGATATTTTGAAAGCAAACAATGATCAAATCGTTCTTGATCCAAAAGAGGTCAAAAAAGTGTTCACGGAGAATTTTCAATCATAAACCAGGTGCGGCTCTCGTGGTTTCCAATCTAGGAACTAGCGGGAGCCCTTTTTTCGTATTGTGCAGTTTTTTGTCAAAAAAATTGTGTTGTCCACAGACAAATTTCTTGCTATTTCACCGTTAAAACATGCTACACTAACCAAAAAAGAAAACGCTTACACCGAATGTTTAGAGCCCTACTAAAAAGGAAATAGTGATTGTATATTGCACTTTTACGAGGAGTGATTCTCATGGAAAAGCAAGGGAATTTCCTGGTTGGAATGTTTTGGGGAACATCGTTGAGCGTGCCGCTGTGGATCGCTTTTTTCGGTTGGATAAAAATCGTATTACACTTCTTGTAAAAATAGCCAATATACCAAACTCTTATAGTAGCATTCTAAGGCACAACCGGGAGAGCAGGTCGATTGGGCCTTTTGCTGTTTTCATTATTATTTTTCCGTTTACGTAGCATTCACCTTACTGGTCCTTATTATATTGTTAATTGCAGGCTTCACCGAGTTTGATTTACTTTTCACTTAGCAGTTCACGTACTTCATCTTCCTCAATACCTGCCATTTTTGCGATTTCACTTACCGTCGCACCGTTTTTCACTATATTTTGAATCAGTTGCTTCATTCCTTGTTTCATTCCCTGCTCAATTCCGTGCTTCAACCCTTCTTCTTTTCCAGCTCGGCGTTCTCCTACTATATTAGAGAGCTGGTCACGCAAAAATTTTAGGCGCGCTTCATACAGCGCTTTATTCTCTTTATTAGCACTACTCCGTGTTCCCGTATTGAACATCTGTGATCGGATCGTTCTCTTTGCGGTGAAGTAGATCATTGAGGAAGGCAATCGTGATCGCTTTTCTATTTGGCTGGCCAAACAACTGCTTAAACATAAAATCCATTTTTAAATCAAGATATTCTTTTGTCATGAGGAATCGTCCTTTCGGGGGAATTAGGGGTGAAAAAGAAAACATACTAAACAATTTTCAACAAAATAACCAAAAATCCCCCTCTTATTTTTTGACAATTTTTCGACATCCACAATTCTGCTTTGAACCGCTTTCTGCAACGCAAGATAGTTCTACCTCTTTATTTACATCTCTAAATTTTTTAGTAAGTGTATTGCAACCTGTGGCAGTAGGTAAATAAGAAACCAGGAACGGCTCTCCTGCTTCTTTTTAAAAAAGCAGAACCGTTCCTATGCCGCCTGTTCCCTAGATTCTAAATTTCCGAATTAAATATTGCAATTCTTCTGCCATTTGGGCAAGGGATGATGCGGAGGCCGCGATTTCCTGCATGGATGCTAATTGTTGTTCGGTTGCCGCGGAAACATCCTGGGTTTCTCCAGTCGTACGTTTGGCAATCTCCTCGATTCGATTGACGATTTCAACAACCTCTTCGGCACCGCCCGTTGTTTCTTGAATAGACACGGACACGTCTTGGAATTGGGCGATTACCCGGTTGACAAATTGATCCATTTGATCGAAGGCATCTCCTGCTTTTTGAACAAGAATGATTCCTTTCTCCACCTCAGTAGATCCTTTATCCATTGATCGAACTGCTTTATTTGTGCCTTCTTGAATGGATGTAATTAATTGTCTAATAATCTCTGTCGACTGTGAAGATTGCTCTGCTAATTTACGGACTTCATCGGCTACCACGGCAAAGCCTTTTCCATGCTCCCCGGCTCGTGCCGCTTCGATTGCCGCATTTAAGGCTAAAAGATTCGTTTGTGCAGCAATATCCGAGATCACATCAATAATCTGGTTAATTTCTTTTGACCTTTCTCCAAGCGTCTGAATAACGGCTCCGAGACCTTGAACTGTTTCGCTGATATTTCCCATTTGTTTGGATGATAATTGAATGGCTTCATTGCCGCTCACCACAATACCAGCAGCATCTAATGAGGTTTGTGAAACAGTTTGCGCATGTCTTTCGATTTGTCTAATTTTTGTTGATATTTCCCTTATAATATGATTGCCATCCTTTACCTTGTCTGTCTGCTTTTCCGTACCGGCAGCAACCTCTTGGATCGAATTGGCAATCTGTTCGGTCGCCTTGCTGTTTTGCTCGGAGCTTGCCATCAGTTCCTCAGAAGAAGCCGCAAGCTGGTCTGCTTTACCTCCAACGTGATGGATCACTTCCCGGAGAGCCGCAACCATTTTATTATAACTGGATCCCAGTTGATTGATTTCATCGTTTTTCTTGACGGCAAATTGTTGCGTTAGATCCCCTTCACTCACCTTTTGCGTCACAGCCATTAACTGGTTTAAAGGCTTGGTAATGGAATGAACAA
>JAKACS010000702.1 GCA_021821235.1 Bacillota bacterium | reverse complement strand
ACAGGGGTTATCAGCATGATTGCCTTCCATGTCTTTCAAAATATCGGAATGACCATCCAGCTGCTGCCGATTACGGGGATCCCGTTGCCTTTCATCAGTTATGGCGGAAGTTCGTTGATGGGCAATGGGGCTGATCTATGGGATAAGGTTCCATCATAAAACCTATATGTTTGCTTCAAAAGACAGAAGTTTCGGTCTGTAATTTGATGGGATCATAAACAAAAAAAGGCTGAGTAACTCAGCTTTTTTTCATAGAATGATGGCGGATCGCTTGTCAGACCTTACCATATGGCTTCAGTGCTTCTTCTTTATTTTACCGATCCCAAACCTCATTATGTAGTTAACTAAAATTATCGATGAAAAATATGACGAGAAGAACGATGAAGGCATAAAAACTAAGATGCAGCAGTATAGTAGTGAAAAAATCTTTCAGTTTGTCAAATGAAAAAGGTTCACTTTTTCTTACCCTTGCTCTCATATCCAGCTTATCCTCCCTAGAAATACTATCCATTAAGTCCATTTTTTTCTTTTCATCATAGCATAATTAGGGGGAATTGTGACGGAAATCTTAGCCGCAGGGCAGCAAGATCGTAAAAATTGTCCCCTTTCCTTCTTCACTCTCGACCTTGATTTTGCCCCTCATTCTTTGGATGATATCATAGGAAATCATCATCCCGAGGCCAGTACCTTTTTCCTTTGTTGAGTAGTATGGATGACCGAGCCGGGCGAGCTGTTCCTTTGTCATGCCAATGCCCTCATCTCGAAATTGGATCCTTACATAACCCTTATCAACCTTAGCAAGGATATAAATACTGCCTCCTGAAGGCATTGCCTCAATCCCATTTTTCAGGATATTGACAAATACCTGCCTGATTTCATGGGCATCCCCTTTAATGCAAAGACTATTATCAATTGCTTCTACCAGCTCTGTGTTTCTGAGATGAGAATAGGACCTCATGAATGCGGTCGTTTCTTTCAAAATGGTGCTTAGGTCGATTGGATTCATGGACCCTGTATTTGGTTTGGCCAGCGCCAAGAAGTTATTGATGATTGTCTGGGTCCGGTCAAGTTCTTGGAGGGAAATGGAAATGAAAAGATTCTGATCGTCACTCAGGTTCCTATCTCCCTGCAAAACTTGCATGAAGCCTCTGATTGTCGTCATGGGATTGCGGATTTCATGGGCGACGGATGCAGCAAGCTGGCTGATGGCCGAGAATTTTTCTGCCTTATGTAGTTCATGCATCAGCTTAAGCTGTAAGTTGGTCATTTCCATGATATAAATGATAAACGATAAAGCGATGAAGGAAACAAGTGAAAAGACGATTAAATACATCCAGTCATCGGCATGACCAGATTTGATCAATGCAGCAAGCCTTGTAGGGGTTATTAAACTATAGACAAAAATACCTAGAATGATTTTCCTGCTGACCGTCGATTTATTATAAGTCTTTTCCAACGCAAAAAACAAAAGGAAGATGATCCCGTAGTTGATGGTTAAAACAAGCAGTCCGTCGATGTCCATCAGGCTTTGCAATAGCAATAGTGCAGCCATCAGGAGTAGTCCATCCTTCTTGCCTAAATAGAAGAAGGCGATAAAGATAGGTATCAGCTTGAAATCAAACTCCATACCGTCTTGGAATTTGACAGGCAATGCCATTGTCACGAGCAGCGTCACAAGGGTTGCCATTTTAAAGATTTGTTTCTTATAATCCGAACGCTTTTGCATCCACAAAAAATTGTACATGAAGCCAAGTGAAAGCATCATCAAAAAATGGAAAATCAAATCTTTTATGAAATCTATCATTGTATCCCCCGGGATTCTATGATTATGAAAAATTGCCTAGTACTATTATCTACCGGATAGGACGATTGATCAACGGAAAATTCTGAAATTCCTCCAAATTAGATGGAATCCACTGCTAATCATTCCATCTACAACAAGACGCGCAAAAAAAACAAGCCCTGATCAGATCAGGGCTTGTTTGTATGGGCTAATCCGTTATTATAATTTTGTAACGTTAGCTGCTTGAGGTCCACGAGCACCTTGCTCAACGTCGAAAGATACTTCTTGGCCTTCTTCAAGAGACTTGAAGCCTTCGCCTTGGATAGCTGAAAAGTGTACGAAAACGTCCTCTCCACCTTCACGCTCGATGAATCCGAAACCTTTTTCAGCGTTGAACCATTTTACTTTACCGTTTTCCATTTTTGTTGCCTCCCAGTGTGATATCCACACAATTTGTTACTATTCTTGTTTCAGTTAATCCAGGCGAATCAAGCAGTGCATGTTCTTTCCTTGCATACCGAACAAAAATAATCCTCCTTAATAATAGCAGACCAGGAAGCGAAGTGCAAGTATTAAGGGAATTAGGAAATTTGTGAAAACCAAAAAACAGCTGTTGTTTTACAAATGGGAACGTTGAAAATGTGATATAATAAAGAGAATATGAAAGGGCGTGGCTAATTGAAAAGCGCAAGCAACCTTTATAAGTCTGGTCAATCTGTCAGTATCAAAGAAACCGGTGAAAAAGTGACTATTATGAAATCTCAATATGTAAAAAACATGAAAAGATACTCATACACCGTCAAAGAATATCCGACCACCTTCTATTTTGAGGAAGAATTATTAAAAATCTAGGTATTGAAAAGTGTGCCAAGGCGAGCACGCTTTTTTTTTACTTTATAC
>JAKACS010000701.1 GCA_021821235.1 Bacillota bacterium | reverse complement strand
GAATACCAATGCACTGTCCGCATGATTCAATCATAATCGGGCCGCCAAAAGGCATGATGCATTTCACACAAACTTCGGAACTTTCGGTAAAACCAAGGTCAAGCAGCCGCCTCTGAACCAACTGGTTCACATGTGATAAATCAATAATTTTCCCTTTTTCTCCGGTTTTTAACTCTCCAAGCATACCAATCATCCTTTTGATAAGGTAATTGAGAATGATTCTCTTTATATTTTTATTTTATCATTATTCAACCGTGCTTAACTCAACGGTATTGTGACAAAACTTTGAAATCTTACACAAAAACGCGAAAAAAAGAGGATATCCCAAAATTGTAATTTTAAGGATACCCTCTTTTCTTTATTGCTCTGAACATTGTTTGCTGTTTAAATTAATCTTTTTGGTGCGGCATTGATGACGAAAATCACAATAATAGTGCTAAGAACAAAGCTTGGGAGCATGTATGTGCCGTTGTAGATAAGTGAATAAAGTGCGACGGGCTGACCTTTTGGCGCATAGGAACCAAAAAAAGCGATACCCGAAAAAAAATGCATGACAAAGCGGATGAAGCTTCCCCAAAACGCGCCAAGCGTTGCGTACATCATCCATCTTCCTTTTTTCTGTATGGATAATGCTTCCTTCACCTTTACAGCAAACACGCCCGCAAAACCGACACTGGAAAACGCCAGGAAATAATCAATAAATCCTTGTAATAGCGTATAAATTTGCGAAAAACCTAAAATAAATTGCAATAAACCAAGTAAAAAACCCGTTAAAACACCGCCTTTTATTCCCCAGCGAAACGCCATCAAAAAAATGGGCACCATGGCGATCGATATAGATCCCCCCTGCGGCCAAATCCTTGAAAAAACAAATGCAGATACCAAATCAAGGATATACGCTAAGGCTGTGAAGATCGCAACCTCCACTAAAAATAAGGTATTGCTGTTTGCATTGTTCATTTTACTTCCCCCTTAATATTTGGGAGCTAAAAGCGGAAACGGACTTACTGTATAAAAAAACAATGCGGACGCACAAGGAGTCAGCATTGCTTTTTCCAAAGCAAACCACATCCCTACGTTGGCATTACCAAACAGGTTCAGAGGGTCAGAACACAATTGTTCACTCTCAGCCGCTTTACCACAGCTCCCCTAGTGGAATATATATTTTTTCCCAATTCGACTATACTCTCTTTCCTGTTCATATACAACGAAAAGTTTTAAACAATGAAAATTTCCACAGATGATTTTTTAATTCGTAAAAAGGATTTTTTCTGTTGTAAGCGAATTATTTGATTAGCGAGGTTTGTAACTTCTATAGGGGGAGCCAAAAATGGAAACGAGTACTAAATTAAATATGATCCATTTTTTTGAAAAACAAAAGGACGGACTGCTGTTGGACTGGAGCAGAATCTATATTATTTCGGATGATGATCCTTTTAAAGAAAAAGTCGCGGATAATGCTGTCGCCTTTTTCGATCTGCTTCTTTACACATTGGAAACGGACGATCTTGATCATACCGGACAGATTAAAGATCTTGCAGTGCAAATTGCCGAAGAAAGAGTAAAAGCAAATATCAATATTGGTGAATTTGTCTACAATGTTAACATTGGCAGAACAACCTTTTTCAAATATTTAAGCACTGCCGAGCTTGGTTGGAATGAAATGCAAGAATCGATTAATTTGATCAATTCCTTTTTCGATCAGTTCCTTTATCATGCTGTTTCCCATTACGCGAAAGCGAAAGATAAAATTATTGAAGAGAAAACAAAATTTATCGACTCTACCCATCAGGATCGACTCACACTTTTAGGGCAAATGACTTCCAGCTTTATCCATGAATTTCGCAATCCGCTTACATCGATTCAAGGGTTCATTCAGCTATTAAAAGCAGATTACCCTAACATGCGGTATTTAGACATCATTTCTAGCGAGCTGGATCAATTAAATTTTCGAATTTCGCAATTTTTGCTCCTTTCAAAAAAAGAACTGATTGGCAAGGAGAAAATTGTTTTTGAGTTGAACCAATTAATCGAAGAGGTGCTGAATTTCCTTTACCCAAGCATTTTGGATGGAAAAGTTAAAATTGTAAAAGAGCTATCTGAAGACATACCACTGCAAGGGTATGCAGATGAAATCCGCCAAGTATTTATTAATATTATTTTTAATGCAATTGATGTTCTGGGTCACCATCGGAAGGAAAATCCAATTATTGAAATTCACAGCTACATGGAGGAAGTTTCCTCCATCACCATTGATGTTACCAACAATGGACCGATGATTCCGGAAGAATTGCAAAACACCATCTTTGAACCCTTTTTCACGACGAAAAAGCTCGGAACAGGGCTCGGCTTGTTTGTTTGTAAAGAAATTATTGAAAAACATAAAGGCAGTTTGTCTTGCCGATCTAATCCATCTAAGACTACTTTTTCGATTAAACTCCCAATTGCTGCCCCAGAAATAGAAAAAGAACGCCATACATAATAAAAGCATTTTTCACCCGGCCTTAAAGGAAACGGGTTTTTCTTTTTTTGCTGACAACCTTCTTCTCCAGCCTATTTTCCATATATTGAAACAGAACGATTCGACAATTGGGAGTGTAAATGGATGTTTACCTTAAAAGTGGATCAGGAAATTGAACTTAAACTTTTTCAGCTTCAGGATTCCTTAAAACTATATCAGCTT
>JAKACS010000700.1 GCA_021821235.1 Bacillota bacterium | reverse complement strand
CTTATTGCGTTTTACGTGCGCTTCCTAGAACATGGTTTTTCATAAGGAGTTTTCGAAATGGCTTTTTCTCTAATTACTGCTAAAAATCGTCATGCAAATCTCGTCATCAACGATCACTCCATTCGCTTCGTCGAATTTTTGCGCTCCAACCCTCTTTCTATTCATAAATGGCGCGAACATGACCTGCCGCCAGGGATTATTAGTGGTGGAAAGATTGCTGATTACGAAACATTTTCCACTATTCTGGAGGAATGTATTGAAGATTGGAAGATTCAAAAGCGAGACCTCCGTTTTCTAGTTCCGGACTCCCTTGTTATTATTCGAAAAATATCCATTCCGAAAGACATACAAGATGATGAAATGCAAGGCTATTTGTACTTGGAAATGGGATCAAGCATTCATTTGCCGTTTGAAGATCCCGTATTTGATTACTTTCCATTAAAAACGAGTGAAAAGACAAAGGAAGTACTCCTATTTGCTGCTCCTGAGAAATATGTGCTTGAGTACGCAAATTTGTTTACAACCTTGAAACTGAATCCAGTCGCTGCAGATATTTCCCCGCTTTCCTTATACCGTTTGTATGATTATCTAGGTCAAACAAGGGAAAAAGAGATTCTCTTTACAGTTCAGTGTGACATGACAAGCGTGACGTTGTCCATTTTTGAGGGAACTGTTCCGTATGTCATGCGCCATTTTCCCCTCTCGTTTGAAATTGATAATTGGGATGTTAGACGAGGCGAAACGGCGAATAAGTACGTCTATAATGGTAATGAAAACGAAATGCTTCTTCAGTTCGAAGATATTTTCAAAGAAATTAACAAGCTGATGGATTTTTACAAATATTCCTTAAACAATGGAAAAAAAGAAATCACATTGTTCCTTTTAAATGGAGATCATCCAATGCTTCAGTTTATTTTCCAAGAATTAAATGAAAATGTTAATGTTCCGGTGGAAATTCTCACATTAGAAGGCAATCCGCGGGTAAAAACAGTTTCCATTCCCCCGGGGCATTTTCTTGCTTTAGGCCTGGCGCTAAAAGAGGTGAAATGATGCTTGTCGAAATAAATCTGCTGCCGAGAAAAGAGCCAAGGAAATTTGGCTTTTTAGCAGCATTGCTGATTATCGCCGCTATATTTCTATTGATAGCAGCTTTGTATTTTTGGCAGATCCATGCAACCAATCAGCAAATACAAGAAATCAATAATCAAATCGCACTGTTGGATAAAGGAATCGAAACCAAGACGGCACAATCGAAACAGAACAAACCGACAAATTCTGCGGATCGTTTAAAAAAATCGATCGATTGGGTGGAGGCATCGAGAATTAAAATGGTGCCGATTCTGGATGAGCTAACTTCTCTTTTGCCGGATCGGGGGTTTATTCTTTCCTATCAATCGGAGACGAATTCTCAATCCGTGCAATTGACGGTGCAATTTGATACAGCAAATGACGCCGCTTATTATTTAAACCGCCTCAACAAGTCAAATATGGTGACCGAAGCAAGCATTAGCGCCTTAAACAGCAATCAGGTTTCAACAGATTCATCAACTAATTCCAACTCTTCGGCAACTGCGCCCGGAACAGGGATTAACAGTCAAATTCAAGCCAACACCGGCAATATTGCGACCGAAAATAATTCTGCTGGTATTAATGCTGCTGCAGGTGATGTGAAAAATTCGCCACAAGCTGATTCCAGCAGTTTAAATAACCAGGGACTTCCCCGCTATTTGGCTCAATTTACGATTAAGTTGAATCAAAAGGAAATAAAGAAGATCGAAAACAAGAAAGCTGAAGGAGTGGCGGGATCATGAATATTTCCTTTTCAAAACAGCAAAAGCTGCTACTCTTATTCGTCATCCTGCTTATGATCTCTTTCGCGTTATTTCTACAATTCTTTTTGTTACAGCCGGCAAAAGCAGAATTAACATCAAAGCAAAAGACATTGCAAAGCGAACAACGGCTTGGCCAAATTGTGGCACAAAAGAACGCTGCATCAAACCAGACCGAGAATGTTGATACTCACGATTTGCAGTTAAAGCTCCCGGTAAAGCCGCTTCAAGCGCAGTTTATTCTAGATTTACAAAAAGTTGAGACCATGTCAAACAGCGAGATCAAGTCGATGAATTTTACAAATGACCAACAAGCAGCTTTACAGGGGGGGCAGACAAATCCATTTGCAGGGATGAACCAACAGCAAAACACTAGTACAGGAACAACAACCAATGGTGCATCGAGCCAAGGAACAGCACCTGGGAAACAGCAAGTTTTGGCGACGGCACCAACTGGTCTAGAAAAGCTAACGGTTCGCTTAATGGTGGAATCGCCGAGCTATCAAGATTTTGAAAAATTTATTGAAAATCTTGAGGATTTAAAAAGACTAACTATTGTGGAGTCGATTCAATACAATGGACCAAATGAAGCGACAACTATAAATCAGAACAGCAATCCATTTGCATATTCTCTCATTGTTTCCGCATTTTATATGATAAATTTAACGGATTTGGAAAAGGATCTGCCAAAAATCGATACTCCGGAGTCAGCTGGGAAGAACGACCCGTTAAAATAATTTCCCAATATTGTAAATCGATAGAAAAGGGGAAATTTGACGAAATCATTCGATAACAAGACGACAAAAGTCTTGTTATTTTTTTTTGCAACTATGATAGGATATAACAGATTAGCC
>JAKACS010000699.1 GCA_021821235.1 Bacillota bacterium | reverse complement strand
GACAAACGCCTTACAACATTTGAGGAGCTAATGAAAAGAGAAGGTTTATATAATCCTAATAGTATATATATCGGAGAATTTACGATGCATCAGGGGTATGAATTGATGAAGGAGGCGCTCAAACAAGGTGATCTACCTGAAGCCTTTTTTATCGCGAGCGATCCCATGGCCATAGGGGCACTAAAAGCATTACAGGAATCCAATCTTTCGGTTCCGAATGATGTAGCGATAGTCAGTTTTGATGACATTGAAATGGCGAAGTTCGCAAGTACACCGCTAACCACTATTAAAGTATATACAAAAGAAATGGGTCAAACTGGAGTAAAACTATTAATGGATCGCTTTAATGGAAGGAAAATCCCTTTGAAAGTAATAGTTCCAACTGAATTGGTTGTTAGAGAAAGCAGCGGTAACTAGAAATAAAAGAACACATATTTAAAAAATAATTCTACCTTACTTTTCAGGAGGTGATGCTTGATTAAGAAATGGTTTCAATTTCCTGGGAAAATTGTTTCGTGGACATATGAAAGTAAGATAGGAAGAGGCTTATCCCCTTGCAACCTGTATTAAAGTTTGTGACGGCCAATCACATATAACAAGGGATAAATAAGCCCCAGACTCCAGTTGTTCAAAGGAGCACTAGTAAATTATATAGTACCTCCTTTCTTTGTCAAGAATTTATCCAATCTTCTTTCTATGAAACTAGGTTTTGTTAACAAATGGGTAAAAGGAACAAACATTTACAAATCCAATCCGAGGGGGATTCTTTATGAAGAAAGTATTCAAAGCATTAGCGATTTTAGCTTCCCTGACAGTAGTTGCTGCAGGCTGCTCAAGTAAAAGCTCATCCACAAACGCATCAGGTGGTAAAGTCACACTATCACTTTACTCAACAGTAACAAATGAATCAGATCAGAAAACATTAACGGATGTTATTCAAAAATTCGAAAAGAAAAATCCAAATATCGATATTAAATATAATTATCCCGCTGATAAATATGAAGGAATGCTCCGGGTTAAAATGGCAGCAAATGATATGCCTGATTTATTTGATACTCATGGGTGGGCTCAAAAACGTTACGGAAATTATGTAGAAGACTTGAGTAAAATGGATTGGGTAAAAAATCTTGATCCTGCCATGGATCCAATTCTGAAAGACGATAAAGGGAAAGTTTATGCGTATCCATTAAATCAGGCTAAAGACGGTATTACATATAACAAAACGTTATTAGAAAAATATGGAATACAACTGCCTGCAACATTTGATGAGTTTATGAACGCACTTGAAACGATTAAAAAGAAAAGCAATGGGGAAGTAACCCCATTATGGTTTGCAGGTTCAGATAAATCTGCATTCGGCCAATACTTTGATCAGTTTTTAACTCCATTATTAGTCACAGATCCAAATCATAATTTTGAAAAACAGTTATTAGATGGATCGTTTGATTGGTCTAATTACACCTTTCTCCCTGAAAAACTAAAGGAAATGAAGGATAAAGGATTATTGAATGAAGATGTGCTGACAGCGCAAAATCAGCAAATGACTGAATTGATGGCTCAAAATAAAATTGGCTTTATTATCGGCGGCGGTATGTTGGGACCATCTGTTGAAGAGTTAAATCCTAAAGTTAAATTAGGAGTTATTCCAATGCCTGTCATTCATAAAGGGGACAAACCAGTTTGGATTGGCGGAGAACGTCATACGCTTGCGGTATGGAAGGATTCTAAACACAAAAAAGAAGCAGAAAAGTTTATTGAATTTATTTCACAACCGGATATTGTAAAGGAAATTGCTGAAGGAACGTCATTACCAGCAGGTTTGAACAATACCGATGCAAAAAACTATTACTCTCAAGACTATGAAAAATATAAGGATGTAAAAGTTGCTCCATATTTTGATCGTGTCTATTTGCCAAGCGGTATGTGGGATGTAATGGGATCCACCGGACAAGAACTGTTAGCAGGAAAAATGACGCCGGAGCAAGTATCGAAAAAAATGGGTGAAGAATTCAAACGTCTAAAAAGTCAGAAATAATTTAGAGAGCATTGATAGGTTATAGGAGTAGGAACAGTGCCTGCTCCTATATTCTCTACCTCTAAATGATCTAATTAGGAGTTGAAAACTGATGATGGAAGTGGAAACTCAAAAAATAACACTACCCAAAACAAAAGGAAATAAGAATAAACTCAAAAGACAAAAAGATTCATCCCTCTGGTGGATGTATCTTCCGGCTCTCGTTGTTATTAGCTTTTTCATTATTTATCCTTTTCTAAACGGCTTGAAAATTTCATTTACAAATTGGGATGGCTTTTCTCAAACATACGATTATGTGGGTTTTAATCAATATACAAGATTACTAAGAGATCCTGCTACATGGCTTGTTGTAGGAAATACGCTAATTTATGGGATTGGCAGTACACTTTTTCAAAATATTCTAGGGTTACTTTATGCGTTATTACTGAATCAGAGTATAAAAATGCGGGCTGTTACACGAACAATTGTGTATCTGCCTGTCATTATCAGTCCATTAATAATGGGTTATATCTGGTATTTCTTCTTTGCGTATCAAGGCGGGGCTCTAAACGATGCATTGCAATTTATCGGTTTGGATAAAATCAATGCATTAGGAGATCCAAACGTGAATAAATGGCTAATCGTTTTTGTAAATACCTATCAATTTGTCG
>JAKACS010000698.1 GCA_021821235.1 Bacillota bacterium | reverse complement strand
GTTTTTGTTGGGAAAAGCGATCGTGGCGCCCTCGCGTTTCTCCAAATTGCTTCATGATTTCAAATTCTCCTTGTTTTAATGCTGTTAGCTTCCATACCGCTTTTAAGCTTGCTTCCCACGCTTCCTTCACAGTTGTTTCCGTGTCAGTCAAATTTTTTGAAAACGTCTCAAAAAGGTGTGTCAGAGGTTTTGGCAGCTGCTCCGCCAGCCTTCTGGCAGCCTCATGCAATGGTGTGTGTCCAAACATAATTTCCGCCTCAAGCGATTGCAAAGCAGATTTTAACAGGCGGAGCTGTTTGGGCCGATCGCTAAAACGCCTTGACGCTTCAAACCCTGTCCACGTCGTTGCCGCCAGGATCAATGCAGCTCCCAACAGCTTAAGCATTTAGATCACGCTCCTTTTTGGGTACATCTCCCTACCATGATGATCAAAAATATTGGCAATCGTTCCCGGTCCTTTTTTGCGCGTTAAGACAACAAAGCGCTGGAAAATCTCCTGATCAAGGATTTCCTTTAAGGATGGGCGCTTACGGATATCGTTCAAGCTATTTCCATGGATTGTAATGATTAATTTAATCCCTGCGTGTACCGCCTCCAAGATCGCCTCTGCATCTTCTTTGCGGCCTATCTCGTCCACAATTAGGACATCTGGACTCATCGAACGAATCATCATCATCATTCCTTCTGCCTTTGGACAAGCATCCAACACATCGATTCGATAACCAAACGTCAATTGGGGAACGCCATTTACACATCCGGCAATTTCGGAACGTTCATCAACAATTCCAACTTTAAGGGCGGGTATGCCGTTTTTTGCATCCCCCATCGAAAGACTTCTGGCAATATCTCGTAAAAGTGTTGTTTTTCCTGTCTGCGGCGGACCAATGATCATCGTATGCATCAAGTTTTCTTTTACAAGGTAGGGAAGAATGCCATCAGCAATCCCAATTTTCTCCTTAGCAATTCGGATATTAAAAGAAGAAATATCTCGGATTGCTTTTACACATCCATTTTCGAGAATTACTTTTCCGGCAAGACCGATGCGGTGGCCGCCAGAAACAGTAATATAGCCCCGTTTTAGCTCCTCGTCGAGCGTGTAAATGGAAAAATGGCTGATTTTGTTCATTAAATGAAAAGCATCTTCGGGCTGAATTACATATGATAAATATCTAGGCTCTCCATTTACAGCAATTTCAATTGGCCGATTCATACGGATCCGAATTTCTTCTATTTTTTCTTGTAAAATAGGAGGGATTTGCTTGAGTTGTTCGGCAATCGTTTTAGGTAAAATCGAAAGAATGGATTCCAAATGGGCACCTCCTCTGCTGCTTGTCTCATTAGTTAAAATGTATGCTCGCCGGTGGACAATATGACTTCTAACGAGAAGGAACTATTTTAGGAATTCATTTAAAAAAGGGATGCCTTGACCTGAAAGAGACGAAGAAAAGCAAAAGACCCAGTCCGGCTGAGCGGACTGGGTCAAAACGATTATGCACGCGATACATATGTTCCATCTGCTGTATTGATAATCAAACGATCTCCTTGGTTGACGAAAAAAGGCACCTGAACGACAAGGCCTGTTTCAAGTGTAGCCGGCTTTGTACCCCCAGAAGCTGTGTCGCCTTTAATTCCTGGTTCTGTTTCCGTTACTTCCAGTTCAACTGTATTCGGAAGTTCTACTCCCAATGTTTCACCTTGATACATGATAATGGAGACTTCCATATTTTCTTTTAAGAATTTTAATTCATATTCAATGTTTGCTGCTGGAAGTTCAATCTGTTCGTACGATTCATTATCCATAAACACATGTTGATCACCATTTGCATATAAATATTGCATTCTACGGTTATCAATCTGCGCTCTAGCAACTTTTTCACCGGCACGAAACGTTTTTTCCTGAATAGCTCCGGTACGAAGGTTGCGAAGCTTTGAGCGGACAAACGCAGCTCCCTTTCCCGGCTTGACGTGCTGGAAATCCAAGACGCGCCAAATACCACCGTCTACCTCGATTCTAAGTCCTGTGCGAAAATCATTTACTGAGATCATTCACTATATCCTCCTAATACGCTACAAAATAATAAGTTCTTTCGTTGAATGGGTAAGCGCTTCGTTATGATCCGCCGTAATCAGTGTGTCATCCTCGATCCGTACTCCGCCTAAACCCGGAATATAAATTCCCGGTTCACATGTTACGACCATTCCGGGCTCTAAAACATAATCAGAACGAACAGACAATGCTGGTCCTTCGTGAACTTCAAGCCCAATGCCGTGTCCGGTTGAATGGCCGAAATAATCACCATAACCTTTTTCAGCAATCAAATCGCGTGTTAAGGCGTCTGCTTCTTTTCCTGTTATTCCCGGCTTTATTCCTGCCATTCCTTGCAGCTGTGCTTCAAGTACAATCGCATAAATCTCTTTTAGCTTTTCATCGGGCTTGCCGACTGAAACCGTTCGTGTGATATCTGAAACATAGCCTTTGTAATAAGCGCCATAGTCAAGGGTCACAAAGTCCCCTGCTTCAACCACTTTATTGCTTGCCACCCCGTGTGGCAAGGCTGATCGATAGCCGGAGGCGACAATTGTATCAAATGACGATGATGCTGCACCCGCTTTCCTCATAAAGAACTCAAGTTCATTCGCAACTTCCAGCTCTGTTTTTCCTGGGCGAATGAATTCGATAATATG
>JAKACS010000697.1 GCA_021821235.1 Bacillota bacterium | reverse complement strand
ACTATTCAGTGGCTGAACAAAAACTGCGGAAGGAATTTACGCTAAAACCGTATGAGACAAGAGTATATTTATTGAAATAAATTTGGGGGGCGATCATGTCTCCTTTTTTTTGCTAATGAAAATCGAGTTTGGTTTAAATTGGAAATTCGGATATATGGAAATTTTCCGCGGACAAATAGGAAAATTCCGCCGATAAAAGGAGAAAATCGGCGGATAAGTTGAAGAGTTCCGCGGATAAACAAGAAAATCCACCGGATACAGATCGGAATATTTTGATATGAATCGATTTCCCTTTTCGTTTTTCTTTATAAAGATTCGGCCTATGCAAATTGTCATTTATCATTGGAAGTTTTTCACCTAATTTTCTTACATCTCTCATATTTTGTCTGTTTTGTTGTCAATATAACAACTTCGCCAATTAATCATGCTAAAATAATAAGATACAGAGTCAACACATCCTCTGAGTTTATCAATCTATCAATCTTTTGAAAAGGAGATGGTGATGGTGGGTTTGATGAAGAAAGGGATAACGGTTCTTCATTTTGACGACACGTATCATGAGCAGCAGAGGCTGCTGAAATACCCGCATAAGGAAATTGACTTAGAAAAGCTACAGCATGTAAATCTATATTGCGAGCCCGATTCCCTTAAAAATTTGCAAAAAAGTTTGCAGGTTAGGAGCGAACGAGGCATTACCTTTATAGGCAGTGGAAACTATCATTATGTTAGTTTCTTATTTTTAAACGAAATCACCAAGCCGTTTACCCTCGTATTATTCGACAATCACCCTGATCTTGGAACGGCGACTGAACAAGAACAGACACTGCTTTCCTGTGGCACATGGGTATCTTATGCACTAAGAGAACTGCCGCTCTTGCAGCGCGTTGTCATCATCGGTCCAACTACGAATATGCCGCATCAAGCTATCGACTCCCGGGTTGTTATGTTTCCGTTCGATGGCAGCCACCATCACTCACTAAAATCCATTCTATCTGCCATCCACACAGAAACGATTTACATCAGTATTGATAAAGATGTCTTAAACCGTTCAGACGCTGTGACCAACTGGGATCAGGGAATCATGAACAGCAAGACGTTAATCAACTATCTGGCCTTTATTTTGAAAAACAAGCAAGCTGAAGGAATTGATATTTGCGGGGAGGAACAGATCTCGCCTGTCCAGGCATTTCTGCCGGAATTCCAAAAACTGATCAGCAAAAATGAAGAGGCAAATATAAACATCTTGGAAACCTGCTTGCAAGCAGGTGCAGTGCACACAAGAGGTGCATGATAAAAATGAACGAAAGCGAGGCAAAGATTTTGCGGTGATCTGAGCAGGAAACTTTTTGCAGAAAAAACGCGGTCTGGCAAAAAAGCCAAACCGCGTTGCAATAAAACACACTATGCTTGGACGTATGTCAGTTCTTTAAACCGCGCTGCTGCAGCGGTAGTGTCAGCGGATAAGCCCATTTCATTCAGCGTC
Organism: Bacillota bacterium; assembly: GCA_021821235.1. Next base: position 1,211 of record JAKACS010000697.1, on the reverse strand, counting down.
TCCCCGATTAGGACAATGGCTTTTTCGAGCATTTCTTCTGTTGCGTTGCCCATATGGCCAATGCGGAAAGCTTTGCCTGCTAAGTGGGCAAGGGCACCTGCGACAATCACGCCTTTTTCAGCCAACGCCGCACGAAACACTAAATCGTTTACACCATCAGGATAGAGAATACAGCTTAAAGTCCAAGCTACATCATTTTCTTCGGCCAGCGCCCGCATTCCATAGACGGCCAGCGCTCCTCTGACTGCTTTGCCTAACGCTTGATGCCGCTTGTGCCGCTGCTCCATGCCTTCTTCCAAAACAAGCCTCATGCCTTCATCATAGGCGTAAATAAGGTTAACTGGCGGTGTAGCAAAATATTTGCTCGGATCATTCATAATCGGAATCCAATTGTAAATGTCACAATAGTAGGCAGGTACACGCTTGATTTGCTTGCGTGCTTCAAGGGCAGACTGGTTAAAAGCGACAATGGCCAAGCCTGGGGGAACACCGATCGCTTTTTGCGACCCCGTTAAAATAAGATCAATTTTCGCTTCCGGACTGCCGTAGGTTTTGCTCATATCCTCTTCCATTGCCGCTGTTGCGCAAACCCCGTCAAGGATGACAAGGGCACCATGCTTTTTAATAATCGGAATAAGCGCTTCCAAATCAGCCGACACGCCAGTCGAAGTATCCGCATGGGTGATGGTGACTGCCTTATACGAACGATCGGCAAGCGTTTTTTCGACCTCTTCCGGATTCACCCGTTTTCCCCATGCCGATTGAATGACATCGGCTTCGATTCCATAGGCTTCCGCTAATTTGCTAAACCGGTCGCCGAAATACCCTTGGCTGATAACCAAAATTTTCTCTCCGGATTGAACCGTGTTGACAAGTGCCATTTCCATTGCCAATGTTCCTGAGCCGCTGATGACAAAAACTTCGCCATCCGTTTTTAACATTTCTTTTGTTTTTTCAATTGCACTGCGGTAAATAGCAACAAAGCGTGGATCGGTATGGCTCCGTGTTTCAGATGCAAGCGCATCGTAAATCGAATCGACAACAGGCGTCGGTCCAGGTATCAGCAGCATTTCTTTGTTCCGCATAGATACTTCCCCCTTAAATGCAATAAAGTGTCCTATTATTACTTCTCTTTTTTACCGCGAAAAACCTGCTTTTTCAATTGATCAGTTCAGACAAATTCAAATTGACACAAGATCATGTATAATACA
>JAKACS010000696.1 GCA_021821235.1 Bacillota bacterium | reverse complement strand
TTTGTACGGGCTAGAATCAAGAGTTTCCATGACAGTATATAATACCTCTAGCAACATTCATTTCATTTATTAATTTGCTTTGTTATTCCTTTTAGAATAACTTTGTTCCATAGGTAAGGGAAAACTAACATTTGGTTCTTCTGCTTCAAGGGCATTTTTTATAATGTAACTAAGTATGCAGCCGGGAAATACAACAACTGACAAGAAGATACCAATTACTTTCACTAAAAATAGAGCCATACAATCATCTCCATTTATATACTTCTTAGGTAAGATTTCTGATAGGTCACTATAAGTACATCAAGTTCTTGGCTCACTTTGACAACCTTTTCTGTTGTAAAACCATTTAATATTCCTAATTCAATTAAATCATTTTTCTTTTGATTAATCATTGCGAGCAAGTCTATTTTATCTCCCAATCCTCTACTAATTATTTGCATATAAATATTTCCCCTCAGTTCTTTTCTATATTGGTTATTCCGTTATATATAAACCCAGTTGATAAGCTAGAGAATCCGAATACTGTCTTTGCTAACGGAGTAATCCAAAGATTCCAATATGGTGTTGATAAAATCCCCAAAAAGAAACGGCACTAAGAACTAGAGGGCAAGCCCTTCAAACATTGCAAAGAATGATAGAATTTTCTTCATTGTTATCTACTCTTTAAGTGCCGATCTCTCTATTACCTAGTTTTTTTAAATGACCTTTAAGGGGAGTGGTATGGTGGCTTTGCACCACCTTAAATTACCTCACAACTAACACTGGCTTTTTTGTGCGATGGAGTACGCTTTGGGCAACACTTCCAAGTAGCATTCTGTCAATTGCTCCCCGCCCATGACTCCCTACGATAATGATGTCCGATTGTTCTTCTTCTGCAACCGTGCATATGGTGGTGCTTGGATGACCAAAGAGATGTAAAAACATTACACGGTTTTTCCAAGGGGCAAACCATTTTTCCAATGCGTCCTGCTCAATTTGTTTGGCTAATTGTTTTTCGTATCTATCAACAGCTTCCGGAATTAAATCATAAGCATAGTTTTCCTTTGCTGTAACGTATAGGACGGTAAGCTTTGCTTCTGGCCACGCCTGGAGGTATTCCTTTACCATTGAAGAAGCATGTTCGGAAAACTTGGAACCATCGGTGGCGAATAATATTCTTTTCATTCTTATAACCCTCCTCGTAGTAAATCCTAGATATTAAGCAAAAGCCGTTTCACGCCTTCTGCCGATTTCATTAATGCATCGTATTCCTCTTCGAACAACTCAATTTCTAATACTTTTTCCACCCCTTTCGCCCCTAAAACAACAGGGACACCAAGGAACAGACCATTGACCCCGTACTTCCCTTCCACATAAGCTGACACGGGCATAATTCTTTTCTCATCCAATAAAATAGCTTCTATCATCGAAATAATCGAGGATCCAGGGGCATAATAGGCACTGCCTGTTTTTAAAAAATTGACAATTTCCCCACCGCCGAATCGAGTACGATGAACCAATTGATCCAATTTTTCTTTGCTCAGCAATGTCTCAATCGGAATGCCTCCAGCATAGGAATAGCGAATCAATGGAACCATGTCATCACCATGTCCACCAAGGACAAATGCGGTTACATCCCGGTAGGATACGCCAAGTTCCTGTGCGATAAAGGTTCTGAACCGAGTGGAGTCCAAAACACCCCCGAGCCCAATGACTTTTTCAGGCGAAAAACCACTTTCTTTTAACGCAACCTGGGCCATGACATCGGATGGATTGGTGACAATGATAATGAAAGCATTTGGTGAAAGGGAACCCGTTTTTTGGATGACTTCACGGATAACATTTATATTGGTGTTCAGTAAATCGCTTCGATTCATTCCAGGCTTTCTCGCAATTCCAGCGGTTATCACAATCACGTCGGAATCAGCCGTATCACGGTAATCATTCGTCCCAATGATATGAGCACTTAAGGCTTCCACCGGTGCTGTTTCTTGAATATCCAGCGCTTTCCCCTGTGGAATTCCTTCTGCGATATCCAACAGGACCACATCCCCTAATTTTTTCAAAATGGCTAAATGGGCAAGGGTGGCCCCGACATTACCTGCTCCAACAATGGTCACTTTTGTTCGTTTCATCTTTTTCATCCCCCTAATATCGATAATCAAAATACTTTAAGCAATAAAATAGGCAACAACCGAAACCAAAACAGATGTAATCAGCATCGCAATCAGCGGTCTGGCTGCTTTTGTGCGAAGATCCTTTAAGCTGACGTTTAAACCGAGGCCCACCATAGCGGATGTCAAAATAAAGGAGGTAAAAATCGAAATCCCCTCTAATGTCCCTGTTGAGATAGGAATAGACTTTCCAAGCACATAGCTTCCAAACAAACTCATGAGAATAAATCCAATGAGGAACCATGGAAATTCAATCTTTGTTTCTCCAGCTGTGCCGGCATTTTTTCGTTTCATCCAATACATGAGGATAAAACATAACGGGACAAGCAGGAGAACACGCCCCAATTTTGCTAACAGGGCAATGGCTAAGGCGTCTTGGCCTGCTGGTGCCCCCGCTAAGGCAACATGTGCAATTTCGTGAAGACTGATTCCGCTCCATATTCCGTAATGAATGGCTGACACAGGAAGGAACGGTCGTATGATTGTGTAAGCAATCGAAAAAATGGTCCCCACTAAGGCAATGATTCCTACTCCTATTGCCGTATCATC
>JAKACS010000695.1 GCA_021821235.1 Bacillota bacterium | reverse complement strand
GGGTTTATGCCGATGCTTTTGATCTGTTTCCTAACCAAAAAAGCACGCGCTTAGCATGCTTTTTTGGTTCCCTTATTAATTTAATGAATCTGCCGGTAAACGCCGATTACTTTTCCGAGAATGGTAACACTCTTTAAGATAATCGGTTCCATTGTGGAGTTTTCCGGCTGTAGACGGATATAATCTTTTTCTTTGAAAAATTTCTTGCATGTTGCTTCATCATCTTCTGTCATCGCCACAACAATATCTCCATTGTTAGCGGTCTTTTGTTGTCGTACGATAACATAATCGCCATCAAGAATACCAGCTTCTATCATGCTGTTTCCCATAATCTCAAGCATAAAGACTTGATCGTCATGAGGTGCGAGTCTCTCTGGCAGCGGGAAATACTCTTCCACATTTTCAATCGCAGTAATCGGCAAGCCGGCTGTTACTTTACCGACAACTGGAACATTGACGACATTGCTTTTTGGTATGGTTGTGCTTTCATCTACTTCTAGAATTTCAATTGCTCTTGGTTTTGTTGGATCTCTCCTAATTAGTCCTTTGCTCTCCAATCTTGCCAAGTGTCCGTGAACCGTGGAACTGGAAGCAAGGCCCACAGCTTCTCCTATTTCGCGAACGGATGGCGGATAACCCTTTTTCTTTACTTCCCCTTTTATAAAATCAAGAATATCCTGCTGCCGTTTTGATAATTTTGTCATAACAAATGCACCTCGCCTGGTTAATGTTGTCTTTATTATAGCATGCGAGCCAATTTTATACAAACATAAGTTCGAATTATGGTTGACAGAAAACAAACGTTCGATTTATAATTAAATCATAGAAGCGAACATATATTCTAAAATGGAGTGTTGAAAAATGAAAAACTTGTGGAATCGCTATTCATATGCCATTATTTTAGTTATCTTAAGCTTTGGCTCGGCTCTCATTATCTACTTTCAATCCAACTCATTTCATAAAGAAAATTATGTGAATATTACAATTTCTGAAGGAGATTCTCTCTGGAAAATTGCAGAAGGATACTCAAAAACATACTCATTATCAAATGATCAGTTCATCAGTTGGGTAAAAAAACACAATGAAATAGACGGAGATCGGATTTATCCGGGTGAAAAAATTGCTATTCCGATTAAAAATAACGAGGTTGGAGCAAAAGAATTTGCCAGTGCTGCAAAATAAACAGGGGAGGTTGCGGGAGGATATGAAGGCGCTCATTTACTGTCGAGTTAGCACAGAAAAATTGTCACAAGATTCATCGCTAACGAGACAAAAAGAAGAGCTTGAAAACTTTGCAAAGAAACGTCAATTCGAAGTTATTAAAATCATCGAGGAGAGGCATAGCGGCTTTGATGTCGAACGGGAGGGAATAATTGAAGTACTTGCCTTGTTTAAAGAAAAGCAGGCAGATGCTCTGCTCATTCAGGACGATACCCGGCTAGGGCGGGGTCACTCAAAGATAGCTTTACTTCATGAACTGAGAAAAATGGGTATTAACGTTTTTACCATTCAAGATGAGGGAGAAATTTTCTTGGCAGATGCAGATTTAATGGTGCTTGAAATTTTAAGTACTGTTGAAGAATTTCAAAGGAAAATTGCAAATTTTAAAATAAGCAGAGGAATGGAGCGGGCCATAAAAAGAGGTTTTGAACCCCATAAGAATTTGTCCAATCTTCACCTTGGTGGGAGAGATAAAAAGGAAGTACCTGTGGAGGAAATAATAAGTCTGCGGAAAAAGAATCTTACCTTCCATGAAATTGCCGCTACGTTAAGAGGGCTAGGATTTGAAGTAAGTAAGGCAACCGTACATAGAAGATTTCAAGAATATATGGATAAAGCAGAAAATCAAACCAAAAATGAATGATAAGAAGAGCCTTTTTCACAATAAAAAAAGGAACTGCAAATTGAGTTCCTTTTATCAAGACTTCAAGAATTTTTACTGCAGGGAGATCCACACGCTTTTTACTTCAGTATAATTAGTAAGAGCATAGGAACCCATCTCACGCCCAATACCCGATTGCTTATAGCCGCCAAATGGAGAGGCTGCATCAAAGGCATTGTAGCAGTTTACCCAAACGGTTCCAGCACGAAGTTTACCTGCAATATAATGGGCTTTTGCAACATCGCGAGTCCAAACACCTGCAGCAAGTCCATATTCACTATTGTTTGCTCGGTCAATTAATTCGTCCAAATCATCATATGGCATTGCAGCAATAACAGGCCCAAAGATTTCTTCTTTTGCAATCGTCATTTGATCTCGGACATCCGCAAAAATAGTTGGGGAAACAAAGTAGCCCTGTTCTTGAGGCTTAATTCCACCACTAACTAACTGGGCTCCTTCACTTAGTCCTTTTTCAATATATCCAAGAACCCTGTTTTGCTGTTCGGCTGAAACCAGCGGTCCAATTTCTGTATCAGCATGAATTCCTGCGCCTTGTTTAATCTTGTTTGCATGAGAAACCATATCGGCTACAACATTTTCAAACTGCTTCTTTTGGATAAACACACGGGAACCTGCACAGCAGACTTGCCCTTGGTTGAACATCACCCCGTTTAAAGCGCCAGGAATCGCTTTTGTTAAATCTGCATCAGGAAGAATAATATTTGGCGACTTTCCGCCGAGTTCAAGGGTAACCCGCTTTAATGTTTTTGAGGCATTTGCCATAATGAGTCTTCCCACTTCGGTCGAACCGGTAAAGGCTATT
>JAKACS010000694.1 GCA_021821235.1 Bacillota bacterium | reverse complement strand
TAAACCCGGTTTTTAATGAACGGGGCAGGCGCGTCCTTTTTGTCGTTTTGCAGCACCGTGTTACCCTTGAGAGTCTCCTGTATGGCGGGCTGAGCGGACTTTCTGTTATGGGGGTAATTGCCCTATTTGTTTCATATAATCAAACCATGACACCAAATAAATTATTGTTTTTATTTGCAAGATTTTTACCTCAATTTGCCGTTTTGTTGATGCTAACGTTGCGCTTTATCCCTTTAATGAAAAAAAGAGCGGAAGAGATCATTTCCATTCAACAAAGCAAAGGGATCAGCATTGCTTACGGATCGGTTCGGAGCAAACTGAAAACCGGGATGCTGTTTATTCAGACGCTCCTTGTTTTTTCATTGGAAGAGGCGATTCAAACAGCCGAATCAATGAAAGCCAGAGGATACGGTACGCAGAAACGCACAGCTTATGAGTATTTTTCTTTTAAAAAAACAGATGGAGTTGCAAGTCTTTACCTTGTTTTCTTATTTATTGGCATCCTGGCTGGCCGGAGAAACGGATATGGATATTTAACCGTCTACCCAAGACTTGAAGAATGGCGGCTGACAGGAGACGACGCTGTCATTTTGGTCGGCCAATGTTTGTTTCTAATTTTTCCGCTTATTGTCAACCTTGGGAGGAGAATTCGATGGCGTATATTGAACTGAAAAATGTGACGTTCTCTTATCCGGATACCGCTCAACCAGCCATTCGCAGCCTTTCATTGAAGATTGAAAAAGGGCAGTTTGTTGTCCTTTTTGGATCCTCTGGTTCAGGGAAAAGCACATTATTGCGCTTGTTAAAAAAAGAAATCCAGCCGCATGGAAAGTTGTCTGGAGAGATTCGAATAAATGGTGAAGTGCTGCAGGAAAGTAATGCGATCGGCTTTGTTTTTCAAGATCCGGAAAACCAGATTGTCGCTGATGAAGTGTTGCATGAGCTTGTCTTTGGCTTGGAAAACAGTGGGATTGGGATAAATGAAATGAGAAGCAGAGTTGCTGAAATGGTTCATTATTTTGGCGCGGATGAGCTATTGCAGCAAAAAATGCAAGAGCTTTCCGGCGGAAAAAAACAGCTCATTAATCTGGCGTCAGTGCTGCTGATGCAGCCGGACATTTTGCTTCTTGATGAACCGACCTCGCAATTGGACCCAGTCAGCGCAAGGGAATTGCTCGACCTTTTGCTCCGTCTTAACGAAGAGTTCGGCATGACGATCGTTTTGGCAGAACATCGGCTTGAGGAACTGTCTGCCCTTGCAGATAAAATGGTGCTGCTCGAAGGTGGGGAGGCGATTTATGAAGGTGATCCAAGAGAAGTATTGCCGCAACTTTGGTCAACGCCCTATTCCGATTACATACCAAGCATCCCGGCTCTTTTTTTCAAACTAGATGGCCATGGTACAGTACCTCTAACGGTAAAAGAAGGAAGAAGTTGGCTAAGACCGCTTTATTCTCAACTCAAGTCGGCCAAAACGCCAAAAGAGGAAACAGGCGAAGTCTTTTTACAAATAAAAGAGGCCTATTTCCGCTACCATTCGCACAAAAGCTTTGTGCTCGATGAACTCGATTTTCGACTGAATCAAGGTGAAATTTATGCTTTGATGGGGGGAAACGGTTCAGGAAAATCAACCCTATTAAAAATAGCTTGCGGCATTATAAAGCCTGAACATGGAAAAGTTTTGTTAGCGAACAAGCCGTTTAAATCATGGAAAAAGCATGATTTACTCCAACGCATTGGCTATTTGCCGCAAAATCCGAAGCTGTTTTTTCTGCACGATACGGTTGAGAAAGAAATAGAAGCAACGATGCAGCAATGGGGTCTTTCGGATCGAGGTGAAATCGAACGGCTATTAGAAAGGTTGGATATTGCGGGTCTACGAAACAGCCATCCATACGATCTGAGCGGTGGGGAGCTGCAGAAGGCGGCGATTGCCTGTTTGCTTATGCGTAAGCCGGATTTATTGCTCCTTGACGAGCCGACAAAAGGGCTTGATCCGGTATCGAAAAAAGCGCTCGCTTCCATTTTAACCGGGTTAAAAAGGGCGGGTATGACGGTTTTGCTGTCCACTCATGACATTGAATTTGCCGCCCAATACGCAACAAGGTGCGGGATGATGTTTCAAGGAAGAATTTCATCTGAAGATGTTCCAGAGCGGTTTTTTAACGGTAATTTCTTTTATACAACAATGGTTCAGCGCCTTTTGCGCCCTTTTTTCGATCACAGAGTTTTAACCGTTGGAGAGGAGGTGCCGCGATGCCGTCCAAACGAGTAATGACCAACCTTCTGTTCATTTTTATCCTTTGCGGGCTGATGATTTTGTCGCTTCTCTGGGAAGATTATTTTTTCTGGATCAGCTTTGCGGTTGTGATGATCTCGCTTATTTTTTTGTTTATTCGTTTCGAGCAAAGAAAAGTGGAAGCTAAGGAGCTAGTTCTTCTGGCAGTTTTGGCGGCGATTGCTGCTGTTGCACGAATTCCATTTGCGAGCATACCGAGCGTGCAGCCAACAACTTTTATTATCATCATCTCGGGTTTTGTCTTTGGTGCGGAAAGCGGATTTATGATTGGTGCTGTCGCAGCCCTGGCATCAAATATGATCTTAGGGCAGGGGCCGTGGACACCATGGCAAATGGCAGCATGGGGATTGGTTGGCTTTACGGCTGGCCTGCTCCGCCGTACCTCTTTTATGTACTGGCAATGGGGCAG
>JAKACS010000693.1 GCA_021821235.1 Bacillota bacterium | reverse complement strand
TATCGATTAAAGTACATAGCTTTAATACTTAGTTTTTTTCTGTTTTTTTCTAACAGTGCTTTTTCATCGTAATTCATAAAAATCCCTCATTTATTCATCTGGCTCTTCGCTGTTATTGAAACATTGCTCTTAATATATCCCTCTTGATTCTACTAATAAAATCTTGCAGTATCAGATGAAATTCTTTATAAATAGCGAAGAACCATGTATTTTATAGTACGAATCACATATGCAATAACCCGCTTTGTTTCTTATTCGAACATGCTCCTTTGGAAATCATTGATTTGGGAGTTCTTGTAAGATTAAGTTCCCTAACTTTTCAATCCCCATAGGAATAGGAACATATGCTTGTGGTGGAATATTTACAACTGGTTTACCTGCACGATCACCAGCATCTTTAAGTTTCTGAAAATACATCTTTGTTTGGGGGCTTACCAAAAATAAATCAAAATCACTCTTTTCAATCATCTTACTACCTTCATTAGCGGAAATGGCATCTACTTTAATATCGTGACCTTTTGTTTTTAAAAATTCCGTTGTCTTTCTTGCCATTAAAGATGATGACATACCCGCTGCACAAATAATTAAAGCTTTCATTTTACATTCCTCCAATTAATTATAATTATTAAAAAATACAATTTAGTTAAAGACTCTTTCCATCATTTTTTATCTTTTCCATTTGGAAAAATACAGCTAGACAAATTGTTATCACTTGCAAAGTTCTAGTTCATAAGTTTTTTATGAAGTTCAATAATTTCTTTTGCTAAATCAATAACTGTAATTGCGTTCATTAAATGATCCTGTGCGTGGATAAGTAATAAACGAATTTCTATTTTTTCTCCTTGAGCTTCCCCTTGAATAAGCTCTGTTTGAAAGCGATGTGCTTTTGTCATTTCTTCATTCGCTTCTTCAATTTTTTGTTCAGCAAGGTCAAACTCCCCCATTTTGGCATGATTCATTGCTTCCATGGCTAAACTTCGAGCATTCCCACCACTTAAAATAATATGAAAACTAATTTCTTCTAAGTCCATCAAAATCACCCTCAAGTAGTAATAAGTATGTTTCCTTGTACTTATAGTTTATTGTGAAAGCGTTTCACTTTTAAGCATGTATTTTTCCGTTAAGCAACGGAAAAGATATCATTTAATTTTGCAATTTGATAATAAATAAACGGCTAATTTCCAAAAATGAAAAAGACGATAGCAGATGCCAATCGTCTTTTTCTGGTATTCATTGATTTAAAATCTCGACAATCTCTTTAGCCGACTCGCTCTTAACAAGTTTTCGCACAGTAGTTTTGTCCTCCAGGAGATCAATTAACTTTTGATACATTTCATCTAAATCACCATTTGGATCCTTTCGAATGTTTAATAAGCAAATAAATTGAACCATTTGCTTATCACTCCACTCAATCGGCCGTTTCAGTGTACAAACTGTCCAAAAAGTCTCGTTGGTAACAGGTGTCAATGGATGAGGAATTGCCACAAGATTTCCAAAATTTGTTGGCGCGAGCGATTCTCTTTCCAAGACTAAATGGACATAATCCTCTGAAACGAGTCCCTGTTTGTTTAGTTCACTGCACATAAACTTGATGACGCTTTCTTTATCTTCAAAATTTTTATGAATAAACACTCTTGACTCATCCAAGAAAATCGATTCTTTATCTTTCCTAACAGGTGATAACTTTTCTTTTATATTGCTGATATCTGCTTCATCCAAAAAAGTATTCACCACCTGAACTGGAACAGCGAGATCTTCCTTAATGGGAATTGTACTAATAACAAAATCAACAGTTGAAAGATCATATTCATTTAACTGATAATAATTTGTTGAAGCAACAATTTCAATTTCATCTTTAAATAAATTTCGCAAACGGTAATACAGCAATTTCGCACTTCCAACTCCGGAGGCACATACTACTATTACCCGTTTTACTTTTTTGTGTCTCGTCTTCATTCGATCCAAGGCTACACCTATGTGTAAGGCAATATAGGCAATTTCATGTTCTCCAACCTCTCGGGATAAATATTCCTCAATGCACTTGCTGGCGATGGCAGCCCCTTCAAAGGCAGCGGGGTATTTCGTTTTAATTTCATTTAACAGTGGATTTCGAATATTCATATTGTACCGTAATCGATTCATTGCAGGCCTGATGTGCAAGGTTAATGCCTGGATGAATTCAGTATCATCATGAAAATCCCAATTCAGCTTCGTTTTCAGTCTCTCCAGCATACACTGGACGATTGTTCCTAACTCGTCAAATTCACTAAACTCAGTTAAGGTTTCTTTGTGTAATAACTTGGTCCCTACTAAATGTACAATAATATAATCAATCTCAGAAGCTGGAAAAATCAAATTAGTATGCGCTTCTACTTCCTTAACAATTTCTTGTGCAACAATTTTTTCAAAAGGATACTTTCCAGTTAAATCGTGTTCAAGATTTTCGATAACAAAGCCTTCTTCAATTCTCTTACATGCGATTGTAATATGTGTAGCCAAGTTATCGAGAGAGATGTCTGAAATTTCAATTTTATAATCATTTACTTTTTTCACAATAATCTCTTTTATTTTTTCAAATAATTCTTCATTTAAAACTTGAAAAGAATTGCTATCAATATTCAAGTTACGATTGCGGCTTAAAATACAATTCGAAAAACACAGTCTTTTCATATATTCGTCCCCTTCAACATGCGTACCGTAATGAGGACGGGT
>JAKACS010000692.1 GCA_021821235.1 Bacillota bacterium | reverse complement strand
TGAAGGAATTGCCGGATAAGATTGAAACAGTGGATTATTCCGAGCTGTCGCAGCAGCAAAAAGCACTCTACCTTGCCTATTTGGAAAGAATTCAAACGGAAGCGAAAGAATCGCTTCAAGGCGAGGGCTTTCAAAAAAGTCGGATCAAAATCTTGGCTGGTTTAACACGTCTTCGCCAATTATGCTGCCACCCTGCGCTATTTTTGGAAAATTATCAAGGGGGTTCGGGCAAGCTTGAGCAATTAATGGAGCTTGTCGTGAATGCAGTGGAAAATGGACGACGGTTGCTGATCTTTTCTCAATTTACGAGTATGCTTTCGATTATCAGTGCGGCTTTGGCGGAAGCGGGTCTTAGCTTCTTTTACCTGGATGGTCAGACTCCGTCAAAAGAACGAGTTCAAATGGTTGATCAATTCAATCAAGGGGAAGCAAACGTTTTTCTTCTCTCGTTAAAAGCGGGTAATACCGGCTTGAATTTAACCGGAGCCGATACAGTCATCTTATACGATCTTTGGTGGAACCCAGCTGTTGAGGAACAGGCAGCAGGGCGCGCCCACCGCATGGGTCAGAAGAATGTTGTCCAAGTTGTTCGCATGATCGCGCAAGGAACCATTGAGGAAAAAATTTATGAACTGCAGCAAAACAAACGAGAACTGATCGAAACGCTGATCCAACCCGGCGATCAGGCACTATCAAAGCTGACCGAAGACGACATTCGGGAGATTTTGAGTATCTAGCAGCATGCATATGGCTAGTTACAAAGGCAATGCCCCAAGCGGGTATTGCCTTTTGTACTAATATCAGAATTTATATCTTAACTTACAATCCAGACCAGTAAAAGGGAAAAACCTGGTCGATGGATGGTTCACGGTAAAAATGGGAATCAAAGCGGAGTTATGATTCCCAAAATCGATGGATCACGGCAAAAATGGAAATCAAAGAGGGTCTATGATGCCCAAATTGAGTGATTGTTGAATTTTAAACAGATTAAGGATTTATATTTATCGGAGCTTACCAAGGCGCTTGTGCCTTTGTTCTAGTATCAGCAGAATTTATATCTTAACTTACCACCCTCTTTTCCGTTCACAATCCCTTCACAAAGAAAACGGTTTAAGTGGATATTCAAATTTTAGTCACAAATTTTGTGAAAAACTTCACATTCGTAGTGCTATACTTACAATATCAACACAGAAACAGTGTTTACTGTTAAAGAATTCAATACATTTAAAACTAACAGGATAGTTGAGAGGAGAATGTCATCATGAATTACGGAAAAGTCAATCGGGTTGTATTAGTTGGAACAGGTGCAGTTGGCTGCAGCTACGCTTACTCGATGATCAATCAAGGGGTTGCCGAAGAACTGGTTCTTATCGATGTAAATGAAGCGAAGGCTGAAGGTGAAGCAATGGATTTAAACCACGGAATGCCATTTGCTCCATCACCGATGAATGTTTGGAACGGCACCTATCAGGATTGTGAAACGGCCGACTTGATTGTGATTACGGCGGGATTGGCGCAAAAGCCAGGCGAAACACGGCTGCAGCTAGTCGAAAAAAATACAAAAATCTTTAAAGATATTGTTAAAAATATTATGGCAAGCGGATTTAACGGAATTTTCCTTGTCGCCACAAATCCGGTTGATATTTTAACATATGTCACATGGAAAGAATCAGGACTGCCAAAAGAACGCGTTATTGGTTCCGGAACTGTACTTGATTCAGCACGCCTCCGCTTTGGACTGAGTAAGTATTTTAATGTTGATACAAGAAATGTCCACGCCTATATTATTGGCGAGCATGGCGATACAGAACTTCCTGTCTGGAGCAAAGCCTCTATCGGTGTTGAACAGGTCGAATCCTTAATAGCAGAAAAAAATGATTTGAAACAAGAGAAGTTAGAAGAAATTTTCGTCAACGTCCGCGATGCTGCCTATCACATTATTGAGCGCAAAGGGGCAACATACTATGGAATCGGCATGTCACTTGTTCGGATCACCAAAGCAATTTTAAATAATGAAAATAGTATTTTAACAGTATCTTCTTATTTAGATGGACAATATGGACATAAAGACATATATATTGGCGTACCGGCAATCATCAACCGTGATGGTATCCGTGAAATCATCGAAATCGACTTAAATCAAACAGAAAAAGAACAATTTGATCGTTCTGTCGCCGTATTAAAAGAAACAATGCAACCTGTCATTTAAAAAATAGATTGGGTCGTAATGGAAAATTTAACTAGAAGGTGACACCATGGAAGCAATCAATCAGACAAAAAAAGGGTATTTTATGATGGCCGTGCTGTGGCTGGCATATGTAACCTTTGCGATGAACTGGGTTGCCGGTTCCTCGCTGACACCGCAAATCACTAAAACCTTTTTTGGTGGGTCCGTTGATCCCCTTATTTCACAATTAGTTAACTACTCGATTACAACAGCCCGGGTATTTGCCAACATTTTGGCTGCTGTCATCCTAATGAAATTGGGTCCCAAAAAAGCCGCTGGAACAGCGATCGGCCTTCTGATGATGGGTCTTGTCGCCATCTATCTTCCAAATTATTGGGCATATACAGCAGCAAGAATGGTCATGGCTGTGGGGGGATCAATGGTCATTGTCTACATGAATCCAGTTGTCGCCCACTATATTACAAACTCAAGAGTCAAACTGCGCATCAATGCAGCCAATACCGTTTCGTATAACGCCGGAGCTTTTATTGTCG
>JAKACS010000691.1 GCA_021821235.1 Bacillota bacterium | reverse complement strand
TGATTCCTCGTGCCCAAGCGGCCGCAGTCAGAGTAAATGAAGTACTGGAAACTCTTCCAGGAATAACCGATAAACCGGAAGTGGAAGACAATGTTACACAAAAAGGCTACGTTGAGTTTAAAGATGTTACCTTCACATACCATGGTGCAGAGCAACCCGCTTTGCGGAACATCTCGTTTGCAGCCAAGCCTGGTGAAGTAACGGCCATTATTGGAGGAACCGGAGCAGGTAAGTCGACTCTGATACATTTAATTCCAAGATTCTATGATGTGGACAGTGGCCGTATTTTGATCGACGGGGTAGATGTCAGAAACATGTCGCAGGAGACCCTTCGTGCGAAAATCGGCTTCGTCCCACAAAAGGCTGTCTTGTTTTCGGAAACCATCAGTGAGAACATTCGCTTTGGCAATAAACAAGCGACAGATGCAGAAATAAGACACGCTGCTGAAATTGCCCAAGCAACTGAATTTATTGAATCCATGGATGGAGGCTTTGACCACGAAATCGCTCAGGGCGGTACAAATGTTTCAGGGGGACAAAAGCAGCGCCTGTCCATTGCGCGAGCATTGGTGAGAAAACCTGAAGTATATGTGTTTGATGATAGTTTTTCGGCCCTTGATTTTAAAACAGACGCACGATTAAGGGCAGCACTCAAACAGGAAACGAAAGATGCCACCGTCATTATTGTTGCCCAGCGGGTTGGGACGGTTAAAGATGCGGATCGAATTATCGTTCTAAATGAAGGTCGGATTGCCGGAATGGGAACGCATGAAGAACTGTTAGAAACGAGCCAGGTCTACCGGGAAATTGTTTCCTCACAACTGTCTGAGGAGGAGATTGCATGAGTGAGCAACACAAACATCATAGTCGTGACAGAGGCAAAGGAGCGGGTGGCTTTGGCGGCGGAGGAGGCCACTTTGGTGCACCGGTGCAAAAAGCCAAGGATTTTAAAGGAACGCTTAAAAGGCTGATCAACTACCTGAAACCACATACGTTAAATTTAATCATTGTTTTACTATTTGCGATTGCAAGCACGTCATTTACAATTGCAGCACCAAAAGTCATGAGCAAAGCGATCAATCAATTACAAGATGCTTATATGGCAAAAACCTTGCTGCAAAAAATGACAGAGGCTCAGAAAATAGCAGTGGATCAAATTAACTTGCAAATGAAGCAGATGCAAAAATCTACAAACGTTCAGTCGGCGACTCCACAGCAGCAGGAAAAGGTCAATCCGGAAACAGCCAAAGCGATACAAGAATTCATCAAACTGCCGATGCTGAACTCGGTGAAAGATGCCAATCAAAAGGCCGATATTGTCCGAAAGATGTTGGACTTAAGCAAAAAAATGCCGAACCAGTCACAATCTGGAGCAAAGAATGTTAAACTGACCCAGGATCAAATCAATGGGACAATTAAAGCAATTAAGGAAACAAATGGAGAATATGATTTCCGTTCGATTGGCAACATTGCCCTCATTCTTTTAGGAATGTATGTGGTTAGTTCCTTGTTCAGTTTAGTCATGGGGCTAGTGATGTCTGGAGTAGCGCAGAAAACGGTTCGCGATCTGCGCGGGGAGGTTGATCAAAAACTTTCCAAATTGCCGCTGAAATATTTTGATAGTCATTCACATGGGGATCTATTAAGCCGCGTTACAAATGATTTGGATACGGTAGCAAACACCTTGCAGCAAAGCTTGACCCAAGTCATTACTTCAGTGATCACAATTATTGGTTACATTGTGATGATGCTGACAATTAGTCCAATACTCACTTTGATCATGCTGGTAACACTGCCTTTGTATGTTGTCTCAACGGCTCTTATTGCTAAAAAGTCACAAAAATACTTTGCTTCCCAGCAGAAAGAGTTGGGGGATCTTAGCGGCCATGTGGAAGAAATGTATACGGGACATAAAATTGTAAAGGCATTTGGGCGAGAAAAGGATTCGATTAAACACTTTAATGAAATCAACGAAAACCTATATCGAGCAGGTTGGAAAGCGCAATTTATCTCGGGTACGATGTTTCCACTGATGAATTTTATTAGTAATTTGGGATACGTCGGCATTAGCATTGTTGGCGGATTATGGATTACAAAAAATCTCCTCGGTTTAGGGGACATCCTGGCTTTTATCCAATACTCACGTTCCTTTACAATGCCAATTGCGCAAACAGCCCAAATTGCCAATATCATTCAATCAACGGTTGCTTGTGCCGAACGTGTCTTTGAAATTCTTGATGAACCGGAAGAAATTCAAGATTCTCCAGATGCGAAAGTAATCGAATTTCCTAAGGGTGAAGTTCGGTTTGAACACGTAGATTTCCGCTATAAAGAAGAGGTGCCGCTAATTGAAGACATGAACCTAAATGTAAAACCAGGGCACACAATTGCCATTGTTGGACCAACAGGCGCTGGTAAGACCACCCTTGTGAACTTGTTGATGCGCTTCTATGAAATTAATTCTGGTAAAATCAGTATCGACAATGTGGATATCAGGGATTTAAAACGCAGTGATCTGCGGAAAATGTTTGGGATGGTACTGCAGGACACCTGGTTATTCAATGGGACGATTAAGGAGAATATTGCCTATGCCAAGCCGGGAGCAACAATGGAGGAAATCGTTCAGGCAGCTAAAGCGGCACATGCGGATCATTTTATTCGAACGCTTCCTGAAGGCTATGATACCGTTTTGAACGAAGAGGCAACCAATCTTTCACAGGGGCAA
>JAKACS010000690.1 GCA_021821235.1 Bacillota bacterium | reverse complement strand
GGTCATACTAAAAAAATCAAAGATGATTATTACAAAATTTAAAACTTTCTAAGCTATTATCATCCTACCATTAAAGCAATCAATCGGGCAATATGATTTTGCTGAAAAAGGAGCTGAACAGAGGGTGGTAAAAATTGTGTTTGATTGGACGTGGCAGGACGACTTTTTTCACCGGATTGAACAAGATGGCCCTTGGGGCAATTGGGATCTTTTTAAGCTTGCAGTTGATGTGGAAAAGCATCTAGCTGTTCCAACGTTTGAAGGTCTTTTGGCGCCAAACTATTTACCGCATTTAACCCCGCTTTCACATCAGCTGGAAACAGCCAGACAGGTGATTGAAAACATGAATGGTAAAGCCATTCTGGCAGATGAAGTCGGACTAGGAAAAACAATCGAGGCCGGATTGATTTTAAAAGAATATATGATTCGCGGGCTTGTGAAAAAAGTGTTGATCCTTGTTCCTGCATCGCTTGTAACCCAATGGGCTGCTGAATTAAATACAAAATTCTTTATTCCGGCAATGACACAGCGAAAAAGCTATGTATGGGATCAGTATGATGTCGTTGTATCGTCGATTGATACAGCAAAACGACAACCTCATCGAGATATTATCTATAAACAAGACTACGACTTAATTATCATTGATGAAGCCCATAAACTAAAAAACAATAAAACAAAAAACTATGAATTTGTTCAAAATCTAAAGAAGAAATTTTGCTTATTGCTGACCGCCACTCCAATTCAAAACCGGATAGAGGAGATTTTCAACCTTGTTTCCCTTCTTAAACCCGGCCATTTAGGCAGTGAAACAGCATTCTACGAAAAATATAACCGGGATTCCAGGTCATTAAATGACGATGAACATTTAAAAGAACTCGTCAATAAAGTCATGATCCGCAATCGTCGGGCAGATACAGGAATCGAATGGACAAAACGGCAGGTTGAGACAATTCCAATTGAATTCTCAAACGAAGAAAGAGAGCTTTACGATGCGATACTTGAGCTGAAAAATGAAAGCGATTGGCTGGCATCTAGCGCTTTTTCAGTCATGACATTGCAGCGGGAAGCATGCAGCAGCAGGGAGGCCGTCTATCATACGTTAAAAAATATGCTTGCTCGCAAAGAAAATCCAAGCGCCTTGTTTCAGGAGCAAATTCACTTTTTAATTTCGAAAGTCGAGGCTGTTCAGCAAAATTCCAAAGCCAACAAAGCGCTTGAATTAGTCCAAACGATTAATGATAAAGTCATTATTTTCACAGAGTACCGGGCGACACAGCTTTATTTGCAGTGGTTTCTCCGACAACACGGAATTACATCGGTGCCCTTCCGCGGCGGTTTTAAGCGGGGAAAAAAAGATTGGATGCGCGAACTTTTTAAAAAACACGCTCAAGTGCTGATTGCAACAGAGGCCGGCGGCGAAGGAATCAATCTGCAGTTTTGCAACCATATTATTAACTTTGATTTACCATGGAATCCAATGAGGCTGGAACAGCGGATCGGCCGGATTCACAGACTTGGCCAGGAGAAAGATGTCATGATCTACAATTTTGCAATAAAAGGCACCGTTGAAGAGCATATTTTAAAATTGTTGTACGAAAAAATTCAACTTTTTGAAAAAGTAATCGGAGAACTGGATGATATTCTTACAAAACTTGAGTTCGGCAATCTTGAAGATCATCTGACCGATATTTTCGGTGGAAGTTCTACAGAGGGAGAAATGCGGATTAAAATGGAAAACCTCACGTCGATGATTGAGTTTGCTAATCAAATGAAGAAAGGAGATTCTCATGCAGCAGCCGCAAATCCATAATTTTTTAGAAAAATATTTCCATGCAAACGAATGTGAAATTCTTGAAAACACTAACGGATATTTAACGATCCAACTGACAGTTGATCTTGACAAGGAGTTGATGAACCGCCCTTTTTATTGGCATTATCTTGAGAAAACAGGCGGAGTGCCCAACCCGATGAAATTAACGTTTATTACTGACCAGAATACGGCACCAGAGCGTCTGAAAGGAGAAGCGATCTATTTTGGCTCTCCAAGGCTTCACCAAATTTTTCAGTCAACGAAAAAGTTGGCACGGTTTATTCGTCTATACGAAAACAGGCAACTGCCTCAGCAGCAAACGCCTTTATTTCCCTGGCTCTGTTTGAATGTCAAGATTTCCTATCAATGTGATCGTAAACGGGATGTGTTTAAATCAATCGGCCTGCAGTTAATCAACGGCCAGCTAGTCGAAGAGTTTCATGATCAGTTAGTGAAGTTGAATTTAACTCCAAAAATTCCGGATTATTCATTTACGCTTTCACCGTTGATTAAACCAAAAAGCGGAATGATTCGAGTGGAAAACTATTTAAAATCAGAGCTTGATCGAGAAGATCACTCATGGGCAGATGAAGCGGTTGACCGATGGAACAAGGACTTAAGCTTACTGAACCATTTTTATGAAAACGAAGCAGATAAAACAGAAAATTATCAGATAGAAAAGCAGGCATTGCAAGAACAGTATGAACCGAGAATCCAGATTTCTTTTACAAATGGGGGACTTTTTTATTTGACTGACAATGCCATTTAAAACTTGTCGGCAGTCCTCCTCTTTTTTAAAAAAATTTTTTTAAAAAAGAAAGGAAAACGAAGAACCATGTCGAATTACGTAATGTGAGAAATCAAAAAGGTGGTGTTTCCTATTGTTAGTTCCATTGAATTACTAGCAAATCGAATT
>JAKACS010000689.1 GCA_021821235.1 Bacillota bacterium | reverse complement strand
TTCTGCTTCCATAGCCCAGATTGGCCAGCAGTTTATCGACCCGCATCTTATTCATTCACCTCCTGTTAAACGTCTAGACCGGCAGGTGCAGCTTCCGCTTGATGCTATCAACCCTTGAACCAAATAAGCGATAGGCCAGTTTTGTCTTTAAGCTTAAGTAAAAATAAATCCCCGCACCGACTGCCGCACAAATCAAAATGATGATAAGCGATTGGATTTTCGAAGCTGGTGACATGAACAGCAACAAAAGCTTATAGGTGACTTCTGTTCCAATCCACATCAACCCCGCAAAAATAACAATCAGTAAGCTCCTACGATACACTAGCCGGAAACGGTAGCGGGAATAAACTTTTATTACAATAAAATTAATCAATATTGCTGCTGAATAACCAAGAGCCGTTGCCAAGATCGCCCCTTTTGTTCCCATTGCTTTTATCAGCGGAATGTTTAAGCTTAATTTAATTAACAAGCCGACAAGCAGGCTCAAAATTGTATACCGCTGTTCATTGATCCCCTGCAAGATCGCTGCCGTCACTGAGTACAGTGAAAATAAAATCGCCACCGGCGCATATGCTCCGAGAACTGCAATCCCAAGTGAATCATATTCATAAAAGACGGTGTAAATTGGCTTGGCTAATAGTGACAGGCCGATTGCTGCCGGCAATGTCAAAAACAACATCACTTGGAATGCCTGGTTAAGCTGATGATTCATGCTTTTTTGATCCTGCTCAACAAATGCTTTTGTAATGCTCGGCACAAGTGTTAATGAGAAAGCCGTTGCCAATGAAACAGGAATAATAACAATCTTATGTGACTCGAAATTCAAAATTGAAAAGGCAGTTGCCGCAACTTTTGCTGAGACGGTTCCAGCCATTGCCCGACTAAAAGTAAACTGGTCAATTAGTTGAAACAATGGGTTGGCAATGCCGACAAACACAAACGGTGCAGCATACACGAGAATTTCCTTATAAATTTGCCCCAAGGAGATTTGTACTGTCCCCTTGTCCTGCTCAAGCAATTCATCTAAAAAGGGCTTTCGTTTAAACCAGTACCAAAACAGCACAACTAGACTGCCTATCGCACCAATAAAAGCGGCAAACGTTGCCACACTTACCGCCCTGACCATTCCGGCTCTCATCCAGTTTAACACTACATACGCACCAATGAGCGTGAAGCCAATTCGAACAATTTGTTCAACAACTTGGGAAACAGCAGAAGGTCCCATTGACTGATGCCCTTGGAAAAATCCTCGGATCAGACTCATAAACGGGACAACAATCAGTGCAAAACTGACCGCACGAATAACGGTTGCAACTTCATTAACAGAAAAAGTTTGCTTTTTGTCGTTCGTATTTATACTCATCTCAGCGACAGCCGGGGCACCGAGATAAAGGATTAAAAAGGCGACGATCCCGGTCGACATCATAATCAGCAAACCTGATTTAAACAGTTTTCTACCGACGGCATATTCTTCAAGCGCATTGTATTTCGAAATAAATTTTGAAACCGCAAGCGGAACTCCCGCTGTCGCGATACTAATAAAGATTGTGTATGGTACATAGGAAAACTGATAAAGCTGAGTCCCATTTTTCCCGACAATTTGATAAAAAGGAATTACGTAAAACAAGCCAAGAACCTTGGAAAGAATCGTTCCAATCGTTAAAATAAACGTTCCTCTTAAAAGCTTAGACGACATAAAGATCCTGCTCCTAACATAAAAAGAAGTGCAAGTTCGACTTTTTTTGCACGCTACTAGTAGTGTACAACTTCTTTCAACCCAACGCTACACTCGAACAAAGCATTTTTTCGAAAAAACGTTCACAAATCGTTTCGAAATGTATGATATGATCATTTCTAGTTTACCCTTTAATGAAGAATCTGCAAAAAGTTGGTGAAAAAATGAAATACGATGTCATTGTGGTCGGCGGCGGCCCTTCCGGTTTAATGGCGGCGATCGCTGCCGGTGAGCATGGAGCAAAGGTGCTGTTGATTGATAAAGGAGACAAGCTTGGCAGGAAACTTGCCATCTCGGGCGGCGGACGCTGCAATGTCACCAATCGCATGCCCATTGATGAACTGATAAAACACCTTCCTGGAAATGGAAAGTTTTTATACAGCTCCTTTTCGATTTTTAATAATGAAGACATTATTGCTTTTTTTGAAAAAATGGGCATTAAGCTGAAAGAAGAGGATCATGGCAGAATGTTTCCGGTCACCGATAAAGCGCAGTCGGTTGTCGATGCCCTTTTGGAAAAATTAACAAACCTGAATGTCACGATCATAACAAATGCTCCAGTTGCCGATGTCCGATATGAAAATGAGGCAACTTCCGCTGTCCTGTTGAAAGACGAACGGGAATTCACAGCGAAATCAATTGTCATTGCAGTTGGAGGAAAGTCTGTTCCCCATACCGGATCAACCGGGGATGGCTATGCCTGGGCTGAAAAAGCCGGCCACACGATCACCGAGCTGTTCCCTACAGAGGTGCCGGTTACTTCAAATGAACCATTCATTAAAAACAAAACACTTCAAGGTCTGTCACTTAGG
The DNA here is from genome assembly GCA_021821235.1 of Bacillota bacterium. The sequence continues at coordinate 180 of JAKACS010000689.1, read as the reverse complement.
GATATCTCGTTGAGCGTACTGAATCCGAAAGGAAAACCAATCATTTCCCACCGGATGGACATGATTTTTACCCATTTTGGGATCAGCGGGCCGGCCGTTCTGCGCTGCAGCCAGTTCGTCGTGAAAGCGATGAAGAAATGGAAGCATCATGAAGTAACGATGAGCTTGGACGCCCTTCCG
>JAKACS010000688.1 GCA_021821235.1 Bacillota bacterium | reverse complement strand
CTTAATTGTTCCAAATAGTAATCCAAATGGTTGAGGACATGCTGGCGAATTTCTTCTCCATGATTGCGCCACTCTTCCCAGTTGCCAAGTTCCTCTGCAGCATTTCGCCGCTTTACCCCCATTCCATCCTGTGCCCCCGCAACAGCTCCCCGCATAAAGTCATCATGGATGCCCTTATCTACGCGTGCTTTAAAGGGGTCATTGCTTATTTTCATCGCCATCCGATAAAACCTCCCTTTCTCCACTTAGCCTACTCGCAAGCTATCAATTCGGCCGTTTAACAAGAATGAAAAAAGCTTAACAGCCTGACCTTACTGTTTTAATGAATGAAAATGCTTTACGGTCTGCTGTTTAAAATTTCCGCAATATGCAAAACCTTGATCGGTTTTCCTTTGCGCTCGATTCGGCCTCCAATATTCATCAGGCAGCCCGCATCGGCACCAATGAGATATTCCGCACCGGTTTCTTCAACATGCTGCACTTTTTCATCAACCATTTGCTCGGAAATTTGCGCCATTTTAACCGAAAAGGTACCACCAAACCCGCAGCATTGCTCTTTACCAGGCAGTTCGGTAAATTCGAGTCCTTTAACATTTTTCAAAAGGGTCATCGGGGCTTCTTTAACACCGAGAAGCCTTGTCATATGGCAAGATGTATGGTAAGTAGCGCGACCTTCAAACGTGGCGCCCACATCTTCAACCTTTAAAACATCGACAATAAACTGGGTTAGTTCATATGTTTTTGCTGCTAATTGTTGCGCTTTCGGTTCCCATACCGGATCTCCTTTAAAAACTTCCGGGTATTCGTGGAACATATAAGCGCAAGATCCTGACGGAGAGACAACATATTCTGCATCTGCAAATGTATCAATCATCCGCTTCATTGCCTCTTTGGCTTCTTTTACATACCCGCTATTATATGCAGGCTGCCCGCAGCAGACTTGCGATTCAGGGAATTCAATTTCACAGCCAAGGTGTTCAAGCAACTCGACCGTTGCTTTTCCAACATTGCCTTGAAACATATCAACCAAACAAGTTGCAAAAAGGGTTACCTTCATCATTCTCCATCTCCATTAATCTTTAGTTTTCAGTCAACTGGTCATCAGACGACTGAAGGAAAGAGTAGTGAGAATCTAGAAATCTACTCTTTTTGTTTATTATCCTACTGTTAGAAAGGGTTTTCAATCCTTTTTTTCACGATCTCCTTTTTTTGAAGATGAATGGCAAGATCTCCCCCCACTGATTGATGCCCTATTTTTTCCTGATTGATTGCTCGTAATATTTGTCCAGGATGGCCTCAACATTGTCGAGATGAATCATCATCAATTGGCTTGCTTTTGCCTCATTTTGATCGCGGATCGCTTGAAAAATCAAATCATGTTCCTCAAACAATTGTTCCATCGTAATTTCGTTCGAATAGAGCCATACTCGCCGGGTTTCCTTCATTGTTACCGCCATCATTTCGGACACTTGATTCAACAAATTGATTAACAACGTATTTTGCGACCCCTTGGCAATTGCCAAATGAAATTTCAGATCAGCTTCTTCTCCAAGCTCCTGATTGCCATGGGCTTGTTTCATATCGTTCAGTGCTTCCTCAATGGCTCCCAACTGTTCTGCTGTTCTTTTTTGAGCAGCAACAGTCGCTGTGCCGACTTCGATAATCTTGCGCACTTCCAAAAGGTTGGAAATATCTTCTTTATTCATTAAGATCGCTGTAGATAACGGAAAGACAATTTGATCTGTTGAAAATTCTCGAATGAACGTGCCTTCCCCTTGCCTCATTTCGATTAGCCCCATTGCTCTTAGCGAGGTCAATGCTTCCCTGATGGCCGACCGACCCACTTGAAAGTTTTCCGCCAGTTGCTGTACTGAATCGAGTTTTTGCCCCGGCAATAATTTACCTGTGCGAATCATTTCATAAATCGCTTCTGTTACTTCCTCATAAATTTTTTTCGGCTTTATTTTTTTGTAAATCATTTTTCCAGCCCCTAGTCTATAACATTTCTTTTTGACAAAATTCTAAAAAAACAAATGCTGTAATAATCATATAAAGAAATACAGCCCGCTGCAAAGGATAATTTTCATTTGGAATTATCAAAAAACTCTTGTAATTTTTGCAAATCCCCCCTATAATTCACACTAGCAGTACCATTCATCCAGTCATCTGATGACTTCGCAAAAATTTGTAAGCGGTTACCATTCTAAAAGAAAGGACGTATTGGGGAGAAAAATTAAAAATTAAGGGGGTATTCGTTTGTTTTCAGCAAATTTTACCGCGGTGGGCGGGAATCTCGCCTTATCTGCCATCGTTGCACTTATTCCGATTCTCTATTTTTTCTGGGCTTTGGCCATTAAACGAATGAAGGGGCATGTCGCCGGGCTTTCCACTCTTCTCCTTGCCTTGGTCATTGCAGTCATCGCCTACAAAGTACCCGCCGGAATTGCCTTTATGTCGGCAACTCAAGGTGCTGTTTATGGAATCCTACCGATCGGCTGGATTATTATTGCCTCTGTGTTTTTGTACAAACTTACCGTTAAGACGGGACAGTTTGACATCATTCGTCATTCTGTGCTAACGATCACCGAGGATCGCAGACTTCAAGCGTTATTGGTAGCATTTTCTTTTGGCGCCTTTTTGGAGGGTGCCGCAGGATTCGGTGCACCGGTGGCCATTTCCGCAGCATTGCTTGTCGGACTTGGATTCAACCCGCTTTATGCAGCAGGTCTTTGTC
>JAKACS010000020.1 GCA_021821235.1 Bacillota bacterium | reverse complement strand
AGACAAAACATTTACTTTTTTCCCGCTTACATTAAATGCGGAAAGGCCGGATACCGTTGCAGCCAATTTAATGGAGGGGAAAATGGTTATATTGATTGATGGAACACCCTTTTGTTTGATTGTTCCCGCCGTTTTTGTCAATTTTTTTGAAATCTCTGAGGACTACTATCAGCCTTTTTTGCTTGGTAGTTTTATCCGGTTTATCCGCTATCTATCCTTTATGATCGCGTTGTTGACACCGTCGATTTATGTTGGGGTGCTTACGTTTCATCAAAAGAGCTTTTACCTACCAATTTTTTGTTGAGTGTAATTGCCCAGCGGGAAGGGGTTCCTTTTCCGGCAGTTGTTGAAGTATTTTTAATGGAGATTACGTTTGAAATCCTCCGCGAAGCAGGTGTAAGGATGCCAAAAGCAGTTGGGCAGATGGTTTCGATCGTCGGAGCACTCGTTATCGGCCAGGCTGCTGCTGAAGCGGGGATTATTTCCAATATCATGATTATCGTTGTTTCGATAACGGCAATTGCCAATTTCGTCTCACCGACGTACAGTTTCGCCGCTGCTTCTAGACTGCTGCGGTTTATATTTATTATTGCTGCATCTATTTTGGGCTTGTATGGCGTGCTTTTAGTCTTGATCTTTATGGTCGCGCATTTGAGTTCACTACGGTCCTTTGGCGTTCCATATCTGGCTCCGATTGCCCCGTTTATTGTGGAAGATCAAGGAGATGTGTTCGTTCGTGCACCCTTTTGGGCAATGAAAAAACGGCCGAAATACTTGCGCACGGAAAACAACATAAAAGTATATTCGGATGCCTCTCCATCGCCACCCCAAGCAGAAGGAGGGCATAACAAATGAGAAAAAAAAAGCTTGTCATTTCCTTTCTCAGTCTTTTATTGCTGAGTGGCTGCTGGGATCAGCGCGAGCTTTCCTCAATCACCGTTGTGACAGGAATTGCCGTTGACAAAGGGGATAATGGGAACTATCGAATGACAGTCGAAGGGTTAAATGCACAGGAGCTGAACGCCAAAACGACTAGTGGCTATGCTCCGTCCATTATTTTTAGCTTGGAAGGGAAAACACTATCTGAACTGTCGCAAAAAATGAATATTGGAATATCAAAAAATTTGATTTATTCCCATATGAAAACATTAATATTTAGCGAAGAAGCAGCAAGGGAAGGAATGATGAGTTTTCTAGATTATCTGGAACGAAATCGGGAAATCCGCGATGATTTCAATATTGTCATTGCAAGAAACAATAAAGCGAGTGACGTTTTAAGGGTAACATATCAATTTCAAAAATCAACTGCATTAAAGCTTTTTACCCAATTGAATTCAATGGTGAAGAATTGGGGCGGTGATCCCGATGTCCGCTTAAATGATGTTATTTCGGCAATGGTTTCCCCAGGAAGGCAGCCTGTTATGGCAGCAGTCACAATTCAAGGCAATCCCAAAAAAGGTGTAAGTGTTGATAATATGAAAAAAGTAACACCGGATGCGTTAGCCGTCCTCAATTCTTTGGCTGTTTTTAAAAAAATGAAATTGGTTGGTTTTTTATCGATAACAGATGCCCGCAATTATTTATGGATCCAAGACAATATTCGCCGCACTTCGGTGTCTGTCCCATGCGGAAAAAACAAATTTTTTGCATTGCAAATCTACAATTCAAAAACGCGGAAAACGGCGAGAATCATCAACGGAATTCCCCGTTTTGGTGTAAAGGTCCGGGCGGAAGCGTATTTGGATGGGGATCAATGTGTTGAAAAGTTAACGGATGTACATACGTATGCAAAATATGAGAAATTAGCTGAAGCGCAAATCACAAAGGAAATCGCATCTACGATTCAAAAAGCACAAAAAAAATACCAATCGGATATATTTGGTTTTGGTGAAGTTCTCTTTCGTCAACATGCCCAGCAGTTTAAAAAAGCAAAAAATGAATGGAATAGGCGGTTTGCTGATGCATATGCAGATATTGACGTTAAAGTGAAAATCAGAAGAACGGGTATACGCACAAGAGGGCCAGTCGAAAAATAGATAAGGCATAAGCCCATTTTTATAGAAATGGGCTTATTTCCTTAGTAAAATCCGGGTTATTTGCGTAGGTGTCAATTGCACATTTTCCCGTTGTTGAATAGGATATATGGAATTTATAAAAGGAGGTAATGAACATGTCAGGTGCTGTAGGTGCGTACGGCGGCGGATTTGCCCTGTTAGTTGTTTTGTTTATCCTGTTAATCATTATCGGGGCTTCTTGGGGATTTGGAGGATTCTATTAAAATTAATAAGGAGGTTATTTCTATGCCATTCGGATATGGATATGGATACGGAGGATACGGATTTGGAGGAGGTTGCGGTTACGGCGGATTTGGCGCTGGCTATGGTGCCTTTGCTTTAATCGTTGTCCTGTTCATTCTGCTCATCATCGTTGGTGCAGCTTGCTTTACTTGGTAAAAAAGAAAAGCGGGGTTATCCCGCTTTTTTTATTTTTGCCTAATTGTTTGCCAGTTTTTAAAAGCTTCGAGTTCGGAAGAGATTTTTTTTATGGTAAAGCCAATGACAGCGGCATCGTCAAATAAGCCGAGACCAGCAACGAAGTCGGGGACAAAGTCAATGGGTGAGACAAAATAGATGATCGCTCCGATTACGGTTATAATCGTTCCGGGAGATACGCTGCGATACTCTCCTTTGGAGTAGGCTCTGGCAAGGTCTGTTAATAGCTTCAGCTTGTCCCATGCATTTCCTAAAGAATCCTTTTGGTTGATCGCTTTTTTTAATGCTTTTGAAAGTAATTTATTCGTTTTTTTCGGCTTGTTCAGGTATGCTTTTGCTTTTGCTTCGTATTTTTCTTCGCGAAAAGGCAAATCATGTTCGTTTTTTTGCAACATCGGCGCACACTTCCTTACCGTAAAAATTTGAAAAAAATCCTTTTTCAATACCTTTCCACGGGAAAAGAAATTTAAACAGAAAACACCAGACAGCATGTCTGGTGTTAGGCGATCACGAGGGTGTTGTCCCCGTTGACGATTTCTTCAACTTCCGTTCCTTCAAGCGTCTCTTTGTGCAACAATACCTCAACAAGCTGCATATACTGATTATGATTGCTTTTCATGATGGCTTCAGCCTTTTCAAGCCCTTTTTGAAACAATTCCTGCATTTTTGCTTCTTTGTCCTGTTTATTGAACGTCAGTGAAAACCCGTCTTCCAACATACCAGTGTCTACCATCTGCTCAATAATATGCTTGGCTTGCTGGACATCTCCGCTGACGCCAATACTATGCTCACCAAGATACATTCTTTCGGCTACCCCTCCGGCAAGAACCATTGCGACGCGGTCGAGTAAGTCACTTGTCGTCGAAAGGTGAAGTTCCTTTGGAATCGGAGCGACATATCCGAGCGCCTCACCGCGAGGAATGATCGTCGCTTTCCTAACTGAACCCGGCTTTGTGATTGAAGCTACAACGGCATGTCCGGCTTCGTGAATCGCTACTCTCCGTTTTGTCTCGGCATCTTGTAAAGAGCGGGAAGTGTTGCCGAGAATGGTACGATCAAGGGCATAATCAAGATCGATCTTTTGGATTACTTTATGGCCATTGCGAAGGGCTCTTCTGCTGGCTGTTTCAAACAGTGATTGTAATTCGGCACCTGAAAAACCGGAAGTGCTTTCAGCCAAATCATCCAATGCGCTGTATACATCTTCAGCAAGTTGCTTTGCTTTTGAATGAATTTCAATAATTTCCCTTCTTCCTTTTGTATCTGGAAGGGGTACATGAAAGCTAAAATCAATTCGTCCCGGGCGAAGGAACGCTTCATCAAGCATGTCTTTGCGGTTTGTAGCTGCTATGAAAAGAATACCCTCATTGTTATGGCCGCCATCCAATTGAACGAGTAGCTCTGTTAGTGTCTTTTCTGCTTCTTCTCCACCATGGGCTTTTCTCTTTCCAGCTAAGGCATCAACTTCATCAATGAAGATGATTGCCTTGCCTGCTTTTCGGGCGCTTTGGAACAAAGAACGAACACGGCTGGCGCCGACTCCGACAAATAATTCATTAAAAGCAGACCCGCTAGCAGAAAAGAAAGAAGCGTTCATTTCTTTGGCAATTGCTTGTGCAAGCAGCGTTTTCCCCGTGCCAGGTGGTCCATAAAAAAGTATGCCTTTCGGCGGTTTGATGCCCATTTTAATTGCCTTTTCCGGTTCTTTTAAAATGGTGAGGGTCTGGGTAATTTCTTCTTTCATTTCCGCACTTAATCCGCCAATATCTTCAAGCGTGATGGATGGAAGCGAACGCGGTTTGGCAAGGCTGTTTTTCATTGAATTCGAGAATCCAAGACCGCCTTTTGTTTTCTGTAGCGCAAGTGCGGCAGCACTAAGCGCAACAACAACACCGCCTAATATCCATTTACCGTAACGGCTGCTGCTGGAAAAAGAATAATCAACATTGTATTTTTCAACAAGCTTGCTCACCATTTGACTATTTGGCGGCACATGGGACACATATTTTCCGTTTTTCGTCACCAAATGAAGGCTGCCATCGGCATTTTCTGTAAGCGAAACGGCTTGTCCTTTTTCAGCTTGAATCGCTTTTTCCATTTGCGAAAAGGGCATGGATGTTTCCTGATTCGATCCGACTAAAAACCAAGTTAAAGCTGCTGTGATTATAAGAAACGCTACCAAGAGCGGAATGTACTTTGAAACGACTTTTTTACTCTGATTCAAACCCTTCATCTCCTATGCTTTAAGAGTCTGTCTCTATTATAAAAGGAATAACGGAAAATAGGGGATGGTAATTTACGGTAAATGCTAGACTTGACACACCAATTGAAGTAAAGCAGCCTAATTTTACGCAAGGGATTGCAAAGTTTGCTTGAGAACTATAAGATTGAAATTATGGGCAAAAATATTTTTGTTGTTAAAAAAGAGAGGAAAGCGAAATGAGTAACCATTTTATAGAGGATGTAATGTCGCGACGGACATTCGCGATCATTTCCCACCCGGACGCCGGTAAAACTACCTTAACGGAAAAATTATTATTATTTGGCGGCGCCATCCGTGATGCGGGGACGGTAAAGGCGAAGAAAACCGGAAAATTTGCTACAAGCGACTGGATGGAGATTGAGAAGCAGCGCGGGATCTCTGTTACATCAAGTGTCATGCAGTTTGATTATAATGGTTTTCGGGTGAATATTTTGGATACCCCCGGGCACCAGGACTTTAGTGAAGATACGTACCGGACATTGATGGCAGTTGACAGTGCCGTGATGATCATTGACTCGGCAAAAGGGATTGAGGAGCAAACATTGAAATTGTTCAAAGTTTGCCGCATGCGCGGAATTCCCATCTTTACATTTATGAATAAACTGGACCGCCAAGGGAAAATGCCGCTTGAACTTCTGGCAGAGCTTGAAGAAGTTCTTGGCATTGAATCATACCCAATGAACTGGCCAATTGGTATGGGAAAAGAATTTCTTGGCATCTATGACCGTTTTTACAACCGAATCGAACAGTTCCGGGTAGAGGAGAGCAAACGTTTCATTCCGCTGAATGAAGACGGTGAAATTGACGGTGACCATCCATTGAAACAGTCTGGACTTTATGACCAGACATTGGAAGAAGTCTTGCTCTTAAATGAAGCGGGAAATACGTTTTCCCCGGAAAAAGTTGCTGAAGGGACTCTCACTCCTGTGTTTTTTGGCAGTGCACTGACAAATTTTGGTGTACAAACCTTTTTGGAAACGTATTTGCAATTTGCGCCGCCGCCAAAAGCGCGTAATTCGACAGCCGGAGCAATTGATCCACTATCGGAGCAATTTTCCGGTTTCGTTTTTAAAATTCAGGCGAACATGAATCCGGCACACCGCGACCGAATTGCCTTTGTCCGGATTTGTTCCGGGAAATTCGAGCGCGGCATGACAGTCAATCTTCCGCGTTTAGGAAAGCAGCTCAAATTGTCCCAGTCAACATCGTTTATGGCAGAGGAGCGAAACACCGTCGAGGAAGCAGTCAGCGGTGACATCATTGGACTTTACGACACGGGAACATACCAAATTGGCGATACGCTGACGACCGGCAAAGAGGATTTCCAGTTTGAACGATTGCCGCAGTTCACGCCTGAGCTGTTTGTCCGTGTTTCGGCGAAAAATGTAATGAAGCAAAAATCGTTTTATAAAGGAATCCAGCAGCTTGTTCAGGAAGGTGCGATCCAGCTGTTCAAAACAGTAAAAACGGATGAATACCTTCTTGGCGCTGTCGGTCAGCTTCAGTTTGAAGTTTTTGAACACAGGATGAAAAATGAGTACAATGCAGAAGTATTGATGGAAAGGCTCGGCTCCAAGATTACCAGATGGATTAAAGGCGATGTGGTTGATGAAAACCTCTCCAGCTCGCGCAGCCAGCTTGTCCGCGACCGTTATGACCATTTTGTTTTCTTATTTGAAAATGAATTTGCCATGCGCTGGTTCCAGGAAAAAAATCCGGACGTCAAACTTTATAACCCAATGGATCTTCATGACTAACAAAGAGCGAGAAATTATCTCGCTTTTTTTATCTATTAATGAAACCATAAGTAGGTAATTTTGATTATTTTTTTAGTAAATTTTCCAGAAAAATGGTTATCCTAAATTCACGACGACAAAAATGGAGTTCAACCCTGCCTGGAAAAAATACTGAAAAAGAGAGAAATACTAATGAAAACAATGAGTCGAATGGAAGCTGTTTTGTGGAACATTGCCTTGCCTGGCTTTAGTCAATTATTATTAGGACATTATCTTAAAGGAATATTCTTTATTTCATTGGAGTTTATCATCAATGTAAACAGCCAATTCAATCTGGCTATTATGTACAGCTTTCTTGGAGAAATCGAAAAGGCGGCATCTGTGGTGGACTATGAGTGGCTGATGTTTTACCCGTGTGTTTATCTGTTTGCAATATGGGATGCATACAGGGTCGTCATGTCTCCCGATGAGCGTTTTTCTTTTTTGCCATTTGTTTTTGCCGCCTATTTTGTTACAGTTGGATTGATGTATTCCCCCCGGTTAACAGTCTTCCGACATAATCTTGGCCCCGTCTTTCTGCCTATCATTTTTTTGCCATTGGGTTTAATCGTCGGTTGGATAATGAAATACCTTTTTACTGTTAAATCTTCTCGTCATTAGCGATACATCTTTTCCTGAGCCGCTTGGCTTAGGTTGTTTTTTTACTAGGCCGAGTAGACCATTTTTATTCAAGCTCCAGATTTTTATTCCCTGCACCCCCACAATCATTCGCCTAATAGCGTAACTGTTTAGTGAAAATGCGGCCGCGAAAAAAACATAGAGGTGAATGCAATGGGAAAATTTATTCGCAATAAAGAATTATCGAAAATCGCCAAAGGAACTCTTGCCGTTGTTCTTGCCGGTACCTTTACCTTTACGGCAACGAATGCTTTTGCAGAGGGAATTGCATCGCAAACGCCACAGCCTGTAGTAGCGGCTGATGCAAATGTTGCTCTAGCAACAGCGCCAACAAAAGAAAGCAGCAATATGCCGTCATTATTGCCGGGAGACTTCTTTTATTTTGCAAAAATGATCGCTGAAAAAATTGAGCTTGCCTTAACGTTTGATAAAGTGAAAGACGCCAAGCTGCTGGCTAACTTTGCTTCTGAGCGGCTTGCTGAAGCTGAGGCTCTCTTTACTGCCGGAAAGCAAACAGAGGCGTTGGACACTATTCAAGCAGCCATAAATGATATCAATCGTGCTGATAAAATCGTAGGTGATTCTGCTTCCACATTAAATACCAGTGAAGAGCAAACGTCTGCTAATGCGAATGGCCAGGCAACTGGAACTGATTCAACTTTAGCTGGTGCAGAACAGGTGAAGCTGGAAGATCAAACAGCAGCGGATGGAAAAACATCTTCAGAAAGCGGCAATGATGATCGAGCTATCAAACAAGTAAAAGTCCTACTTGCGAGAAACATAGATGTTTTAACAGCAGCATTGCAAAAGGTACAAAATCCAACTGCCAAAGCTGCCTTGCAAAAAAATATTGAAAAAAACTACTTGAAACTCGCAAATAAAATAAAGATGCATGAAGAAAAATTGGCGGAAAAAACTGAAAACCAGGAACGACAAATCGAAGCGGATAAGAATACAGCTGCAAACAAGGCAGCCGTTCCTACTTCTAATGCAAATGTGAAAGCGGAAATAACCGCCGGCACCGAAGCAGCAACAACTTCAAATACGGTAAAGGCAGATGCAACAGCTGGACAATCCGAAATGGTTCAATCGCAACCAATTACCTCATCTAAGAGTGTACAAGGAAAAGCACAAGTCAGCACGATAGCAACACTAGCTCCTGTGCCAGCTAAAAAGGATCGTGAACAAGCAAAACAGCAAATCAAGCAAGAAGTAAAGGAAGTCCATCAACAAGTCGTCAAAACCGCCAAGCAAGACTCAAAGCAAATTCAACAAGCTGTAAATGAGCAATTAAACGAAAAACATGTTGAAGTAAAATTATTTTTTAACGAAAAGAAAGACAACGAAAAAGAAAAAAATCGCGAATAACCAAAACGATCTTTAACAGAGTAAAGGAAAGATAGCTAGAGGCAGGGCTATCTTTCCTAATGATCCATACCCCACAAAACTCCAAATTCTATCCGTATGTTATAATTGTGTAGATAGAGAGGTGAGGGTAGTGCTAAGTTTATTGTTCATGGCCAAAAAGAAAAAAAGGTCATTAGAAGAATCCGTGCTGCTGATCCAGCAAGGTGACAAAGCTTTATTAAATGAGACAATTGCTGCCTATAAGCCATTTATAGCCAAAACAGTATCGTCCGTGTGCAAACGGTACATCCATGAGACAGACGATGAATTTAGCATTGGCCTTATTGCATTTAATGAAGCAATTGAGAAATTTACTCCCGATCGGGGAGGTTCGTTATTAAGCTTTGCCGATGTGTTGATCAAAAGAAGGGTAATTGATTACATTCGCAAGCAAACAAGAAACCAACACCTCAGTATCGATCTTGCGATTGCAAATCATGAGGACGATTCGCCCGGAACTGTAATCGTGAACGAACTTTCCTTGGAAAGCTTTCAAAAGAAAACGGAAGAAGAACGGCGGAAAGAGGAAATTTTTCACTTTCAGCAACAATTGCAGCATTACGACTTAAGCTTTAGCGAATTGGTTGAAAATTCGCCAAAGCATGCAGATGCCAGAAAAAGTGCTATACAAATCGCGAAAGTCCTTGTAGACAATGAAGAATTGCTTCAGCTCCTGTTGGAAAAAAAGCGCCTTCCCCTTAAACAATTAGAACAAATGGTGAAGGTCAGCAGAAAAACGATCGAGCGGAATCGTAAATATATTATTGCGATCGCCCTTATTCTAACAAGTGATTATATTTATATGAAGGATTATTTAAAGGGGGTGCTTGAAGCATGAAAAAAGGAATCGTGATGGAAATTAATGATGGCTATTTAACATTGTTAACTCCTGACGGTGAATTTTTACGCGCCCGAAAACAAAATCAGCGGTATGCAATTGGCGAGGAAATCGTTTTTTCCCCCTCACATGTTCCGGAGAAAAAACAAGCCATTTCCTTTCGAAAACGAATGATGTCATTGAAATCATTGGCTGTAGCGGCTATTGCACTAATCATTTTTTTCGGATCTTTCTTATCCGTGTATCAAACGAACAAAGCGTATGCCTATGTGTCAATCGACGTCAATCCAAGCATTGAACTTGTTTTAAACAAAAAAATGCAAGTATTGAAAGTGACTGCCTTTAATCAGGATGGAAAAAAGATCGTTGCCCATATTGGCGATTGGAAAAAGAAAAAAATTGCTGAGTTAACGCAATTACTATTGAACGAAATGAAAAAGCAGGGGTATTTTAAAGATCATCATCTTGTCGTAATCTCTACGGTCAGAACTGATAAAAAAGAAGCAAATGCAGAAAAAATATTATCGGAAAACATGAAAGAAATAAAAACGGCCGTAAAGGAAAAAGATCTGGAATTAACTGTTTTGAACGGTACTCCGGAAGAGTTGGAAAAAGCTCATCAATTGGGGATTACAACTGGTAAATATAAGGAAAGTGAACAGCCGTTAAAGGAGAAGAAGCAGCCGTCGTCACGTGGTGAAATAAACGGAATCAAAGAAGCGCCGAAAGCAGAAAAGGATGGAACAACCGCTCCAGCAGCCGCTTCAGTACCAAGTTCGCCTGCTATTCAATCTGAAAAGGCCAATGGAGAGAAAAGGGTATTACCATCAGCGCCCAATGCTTCACCTGGGAACGGCAAGGTAGGTAAACAGGAAAACTCGAACAACGATCCGCAAAATCCGGCAGTTCGTGCCCCCGGCCAGGTAAAAAAGATCGATGAGCCGGCAAAAAAGGCAAAAGATCCTGTGAATGAGATGTTCGACAAAGAAATTAAACACGAGTCTGAAAACAATCGTCAAGAAGAAAAAAAAGCAGATGAACAAGGGAAAAAAACGTTCCAACAGCCAACTAAAGAACAGTTAAACATCCAAGTTGAGCTGCCTGATATTCAGATTAACCGAAATGATGGGGAGCGCCATGATTTCGATTAGCAAAAAGTCCGGCTTTTTTAGCCGGACCTTTTTCCATTTTTTATTTTATTTTTGTGAAGACTGTCCAGATAATTGGGCTTGTGCTTGCTGAACAAGCCGTTTTGTAATTTCGCCGCCGACGGAGCCGTTTGCCCGGGAAACGGTATCAGAACCAAGCTGTACGCCGAATTCTTGCGCAATTTCGTATTTTACCTGATCCAAATATTGTTCAATTCCAGGAACTAAAAGCTTATTGCTACTTCTTGCCATATGTTTTCACTCCTATTCTTACGTTCATTCCAGAGAGTTTCTCTCTGTAGGAATAGTTTTCGGATTAAATGAAAATTAATGTGTGGAAATGTTTCGCAATTGGATAATCCGATTATTGTTGGGAAAACTGAAATTGGCTGACCTTTATGCGTTTACTGCCTCCAGTAGCAAATCGACAATATGGACGGCTCTAGCTTTCGTTGTTAAGCTTTCTCGCTCGATCCCCAGTTTCATCTGTAGCAAACAGCCGGGATTGGCTGTTACGATCGTTGCGGCAAATGTATCTTTCGCTTGAACCATTTTATAATCAAGCATTTTCATTGACATTTCTGTTTCAACAATATTATAGATGCCTGCTGAGCCGCAGCAACGGTCGGCATCCTTCATCTCCCGGTATTCCACACCCTTTATCGCTTTCAGCAGCGTACGGGGAGCAGAGGCCGTCTTCATTACATTGCGCAGATGGCAGGAGTCTTGGTAGGTAACAATCTGTTCGGGAACTTCAAGCTCGACTTTTTCGTGAAAACGGACGGCAACGAGAATCTCTGAAATATCCTTTATTTTTTCGGTGAACGCTTTTGCCCGGTCCCGCCACTTTGGATCATCTTTTAATAAATGGTCATAATCAAGCAGAAAGGCACCGCAGCCGCCGGCATTGGTGATAATAAAATCTGTATTCAGATCTTCAAATGCTTGAATATTCCGCTTTGCCAGTTCTTTGGCGCTGGCTTTTTCACCGCTGTGACCATGCAGCGCGCCACAGCATGCTTGATCCTTTGGAATGACAATCTCACAGCCGGCCAGCTGAAGCAGCTTCATGGTTGCGTCATTTGTTGGCATGAACATTGTATCCATCAAACAGCCGCTAAAAAAACCAACCCGATAGTTTAGATCGCCGATGGCGGGCAGCTGTGACGGCCGATTCTTCATTTCTTTCATGGTCGGAACGTTCGGCAGAACTTTTTCCATTGTTGCCAAACTTTCAGGCAAAAGGCTTAAGAAGCCAATTCTCCTAGCGATTGTCTGGATGCCTGAACGCTGATAAAAACCAATTAAACCAGTAAGCTGGCGCATCCGGTTTTGGTGCGGAAAAAGGCCTTGAAAGACAGCCTTTCGGACAGCTCGTACCGGCAGGGAAAACTTTTTATTTTGATTGATCAGATCTCTGGCGTCTTCAAGCAGGTGGCCATAATTCACGCCAGAAGGGCAAACGGGTTCACATGCTCTGCAGCCAAGGCAAAGCTCAAGCGAACGTTCGAAATCTTCATCCGGTTCAATAAGCCCGTCAACAACAGCCTTCATTAAGGCGATCCTGCCCCTTGGTGAATGAGATTCCTGATAGCCTGACTCGATATACGTCGGACAAGTTGGCAGGCAAAAGCCGCAGCGCATACAATTTAACAATTCATCCTCATTCATTTTTTCCTTAAATTGCTGTTGAATTCTTGCTTGCTCTTTTACCGTTGTCATCCTGTCACCACCACGCGTTTCCTGCTGTCTTTTGCAAAAACTTTACCTGGATTCATAATATTGTTCGGATCCAATGATTGCTTAATCGCCTTCATGGCATTAATGCCTTCTTTGCCAAGCTTCCATTCTAAATAAGGGGCTTTCATGGCGCCGACGCCGTGTTCACCGGTGATCGTGCCGCCCAATTCAATTGCTTTTTGGAAAATTTCAGCGAAAGCTTTTTCGACGCGTTCCATTTCATCATTGTCTCTCGAGTCTGTTGGACAGGTTGGATGGAGATTTCCGTCACCTGCATGTCCAAATGTACAGATTTTCACGTTGTATTTTTCCGCGATCTCATTGATTGCTCGTACCATTTTCGCAATTTCCGATCTTGGGACTGTTGCATCTTCCAGAATCGTTGTCGGCTTTAATCTCGCAAGAGCGGAAAGAGCCGTTCTCCTTGCCGTTCTCAGTGCGTCCGCCTCATCTTCTGTTGAGGCAACTTCAACGGACACGGCGTTTTCTTGCTTGCATACTTCAGCCATTTTGGCTAAATCGCGCTCGACAACTTCCGGCGGTCCGTCCTGTTCAATTAATAAAACGGCTTGGACGTCGGTAGGGAGACCAATTTGTGCATGGGCCTCAACGACTTGCAATGTCGGCTGATCCAAAAATTCGAGCGTTGTTGGAATGATTTTATTGGAAATAATCTTTGAAACGGTTCTTGCAGCTGCATCAATGTCTTGATAGAGGGCAAGCATTGTTTTTTTCGCTTCCGGCATTGGAATGAGCTTTAAGGTTGCTTCGGTAATCACACCAAGCGTTCCTTCAGAGCCGACGAAAAGGCGGGTTAAGTCATAGCCAGCGACATCCTTTGCCAGTTTGCCACCCGTGCGGATTACATCGCCATTCGGGAGTACAACTTGCAGCGCGATCACGTAATCCCTTGTTACCCCATATTTTAAGCCGCGCAGTCCGCCGGAATTTTCATTAACATTACCGCCGATGGTTGAGATTTTCATTGAGCTTGGATCAGGCGGATAAAAGAGACCTTTTGCTTCAACGGCATTAATCAAATCAAGCGTAATGATGCCAGGTTGAACGGTGATCGTTAAGTTTTCTTCGTCAATTTCAAGAATTTTGTTCATATGTTTAAAAAGAAGGACGAGCCCGCCTTCGGTTGGACAGGTGCCGCCGCAAAGATTGGTACCTGACCCGCGCGGAACAATCGGAATCAGCAATTCATTGCAAATTTTCACAATCTCAGCGATTTCCTCTGTAGTACGGGGACTAACCACCGCATCCGGAAGAGATTGGTAGTTCGGGGTGGCATCGTAGGAATATACTAATCTACCAGTTTTGCTTTCATCAAAATTTTCAGGCGAAACAATCGAAATAATTCGCTCTTTTGCAGCTGTTGACAACATGGTTATTCCCCCTTAATTGTATACGGTTACATTTAGATGTACAAAAACGAACCATGCTTCCATTATACCGGAATAACGATATATGTGGACAAAAAAATCCGGGTTTCCCCGG
>JAKACS010000687.1 GCA_021821235.1 Bacillota bacterium | reverse complement strand
TTCAATGGATTTTTTAAATAAAAAATATGCAAAAGAGCCGCTTGTGGCAGCTCTTTTTCAATATTAATGATTCATTTCTCTTGAAAACTTTTGCAAGAATATTAGGAAAAAACTGAGCGCTTTCAGTGTTTCCGGGTGATTTAGCTGCTTCAAGAGCTGCAATTTTGTAATCGATTTCTTTGTTCTGCTTTCTGTTTTGGCCTGTTCAAATCCATATAATGCATCGTTTGCCAGATCAAGAGCTCCTTTTTGAACAATTGAGTCTGCCAATTCAACCGCGGAAATTGCTTTTTCTGCCAGATCAAAAACCATATCGCTCGTCATCGCCGCCTTGGCGCTTGAAACCAATTGGGCAAAATCAAAGAGTATCGAGAAAACACCACTCTCTTCAAGCTGTTTGAACTCTCTTAGAGTGCGTTCCAAACTTTTGCTTACCTCAGGCAATACTCTCAATAGTTCAAGCGTTTCCGGCTGCATAATTTCATCTGCGAATTCAATCCCTTTCACGGCCTTTTCCGCGATATCCTGAACCATATCGCTTGTAAAGGAAGGCACAACCGATTCGGTGAAGCTTTGCATTTTTTCAATTGCTTGCTGTTCTTGCTTCGGGACTGTTAAAGCCATTTGCAACACCCTCCTCACATAATCCCTTTTGCATTCAGCCAGTACAATTCGTTATAAACACCTTTGAACCAGTGCATAAAGTCAGATGGCTTTGCAGGAGCAGGGGGAGTTTCGTAATCGAACGTTATCATGCTGGCTTCTTCCAAACTTGCCTCGAGAAAACACGCCACTTTGCCGTTATAAACAGCTGTTTCCGGCAACCCTTTTAGGCGGTTAATAACATTTTTAACTAAAATCTCCGATTGATAATGGGCAGTCGAACCAGCTTTGCTAATTGGCAAGTTCGTGGCGTCGCCAATTACATAGACGTCATCTTGGCTGACCATTTTGAGTGAATAGCGGTCTGTCTCAATAAACCCCGACTCATCGCCCAAGTTTGACTGTATAATCACATCCGCTCCTTTATGTGCCGGGATGCTGATCAAGAGGTCAAATGGGTGCTCTTCGCCATCCATTGTTACGGCAAGCTTCTCGTTTGGCTTTACTTCCTCAAGGTTAAAATAAGTTTCAAACTCAATGCCCCGCTCTTCAAACTGCGGTTCGGCCCATTCGGCTACTGGCTTTAATGAATGAACCCGGCCGATAGGATACGTATACTTTAAGACAACTTCTTTGCGGTTCCCTTTTTTGCGGAAATAGTCATCCAGCATTAATACCAACTCTAATGGAGCCGCAGGACACTTATGCGGAACATCAACCGAAATCAGAATGGTTCCTTTTTCAAAATTCGCAAGCTCATCGCGCAATTTTGTCGCACCCTCAAGGGTATAAAAATTACTTGCAGCTTCTGCCAATCCCGGAAGGCTGTTGAAATCAGGATAGGAACCGGTTGAGATCACAAGATAATCGTAATTGTATTCGTTTGTTTTTGATTTAAGGAATTTATTTTTCACATCAATTTCAGTAATTTCATCCTCTATCAAGTGAACATTGCGATGAGCAATGGAGGACTGGCTGCGAATAAAGTGATCTGGATTCTTTTCATTTAAAGCAATGAATATATAACCTGGCTGATAAATATGCTTCGGTGTATTTGTAATTTGGATAATTTCGACTTCATCATTTTGAATTTCCTTGTTCAGCTGGCGTGCTAGCTTGTTTGCGACCATTGATCCACCGCTTCCACCGCCTAGAACTATAACACGCTTTGTCAACGTTCTCACCCTCCAATAAAATGAAACATGGTTGATCGAACTCGAAAGCCCGATCGAATTTATCTCATTTTTTTAACTGCAATCCGGAAATAACCATCTTCTGCTTTTGAATAGACAAGTTCATGCTTCATTTTCTTAACCCATTCAGGAATGTCTGTTGCCGATCCTTTATCTGAAGACAAAACTTCAATGACATCACCGACTTGGCTTGCTTTGATTCCCTTAATCAGCTCCATTAACGGCTCAGGGCAAAATGAGCCTCTTGCATCTAACGATTTGCTAATCACGACTTCCGACATTTTTCATTCCTCCTATTGTTTTTGGTTAAGAGATCGGCAGAAAAGAGGATTCTGCCAATCTCACTATTACATGGTCATCAGCTGTGCATTTTGCGCCATTCCCAAAAACTTCGTAACCCCAATAATGTCATCAAAGATTTCAGACATATCTTCCTTTTCCCAGCCCATTACATCCATGGCCATAGCACAGCCATAAACGTGAACATCACCATTTTCTTTTCCTTCTTTTAACATGTCGTAAAAAAGGGGAACATGCTTTTTCAGAATTTCATCTCCGACCGTTCCAGATAGGAAGTCTTTGTTTGCGATGACATCTTTTTTAAACGCTTTCAATGCATTCATTGTGACAAAAAAATTGACGGACATTCCCGACATTGCAGCAACAGAACCAACTAAAGCACCTGCATGAAGCTTTTCTAAATCCTCAGATAATAAAATGACTGCTAGTGAAGGCACTTGATTCTCCATTGTTCATTCCTCAAAATTGGATTAATTTCACTACACCTTCATTATAACCATACCCCTACCCGTATGTCTGTTTCGATTTTGTGAATTAATTAACTTAGAAAAATCCTAATTTTTCCCTTTTACTGGTATTTACTGAGCGATTGACACCTCTATTAACCTGGTTTTTCCCTTTTACTGGTATTTACTCGGTGA
>JAKACS010000686.1 GCA_021821235.1 Bacillota bacterium | reverse complement strand
TCGCAGTGAATCCAAAAGCATATGAACAGGATATTGTGAAAAAAGAATGGGAAAAATATCCGCAATTAAAGGTAACAGTTGATCAACTTCGCGAGACCAAATCGATTCCGGCAACTCAAGGTGCCCTGATATCGGTATTCCCTGAATCTCGCCAAAGAGTTGTCTCTGCAATGGAAAGTTTGTATCAAGGCGTTTCACCGAAAGACGCGCTTGACCGTGCGGTCGATGAGACAAACCGTGCGCTTCAAACAGCAAACAAAAAGTAAGTCTAGATTTAAAAAGCCTGTCTAGAGATAGATAGGCTCTTTTGTCGAAATCATTTCCAAAAACAGGAACAAGAAAGAATAGAAAAGGGAGGATTCAGCCTTGATGTCGTCAACAAAAGTATTTGCCCATAGAGGTTTTAGCGGAAAATTTCCGGAAAATACAATGATTGCATTTGAAGAAGCTGGAAAGTTCGCTATTGCTGGTATCGAATTGGATGTTCAATTATCGAAGGATGGAGTAATGATCGTCATTCATGATGAGCGGCTTGATCGGACAACAAATGGCAGCGGTTTTGTGAAAGATTATACGTATGACCAGCTGCTTGCTTTCGATGCCGGAAGCTGGTTTCATCCCCAATTTGTTAAACAAAAACTTCCAAAACTTGCGGAAGTAATCGACTGGGCAAAACAAAGAGAGAAATCCTATATCGTCAATATTGAATTAAAAAATGACCAAATTCACTATGAAGGATTAGAAGAAAAGGTGCTACATTTGATTGAAGAATATCAATTCAAAGACCAAGTCATTCTTTCCTCCTTTAACTACGAAAGCCTGGTTAAAATAAGGAAATTAGACGAAACGATTTCCATCGGTTATTTAATCCAGGGGATTCATCCAACCGCCATTGAAAAAGCGCAAAAAATTAATGCGAATATTCATTGTGATGTAGCTTATGCTCTATCTGAAGAAGGAAAGCGGGCAAAAAAGGCGGGGCTAGGAGTAAGAGTCTACACGATAAACAACGCAAATGAGTTTGAAATAGTAAGAAAAGCTGGCGCAGACGTCATCATGACAGATTTTCCAGATCAATTTGCCTAAAACGAAAACGCAGGGACGGTTCGGCTGTTTCTTTTTTAAGAAAAGGGAGCAATAGGACCGCCCTCTTGTCTTTTGTATATAAGTATATTATTATATTAGCGGATGGTTATATATTATAGTGGCAAAGATTAAGAATTTCATGTGAATAATTGGAGGTTCAAAACATTGGTTTCAGTCATTCTAGCATTTATGATTTTTCTGCTTACCCTTGTGCTTGTTATTTGGCAGCCAAAAAATTTATCGATTGGCTGGTCGGCAATGGGTGGAGCAGTTCTCGCATTACTGGCGGGCGTTGTCAATATTCAAGATGTTGTAGAAGTAACCCGCATTGTCTGGAATGCGACATTTTCATTTATCGCGATTATCATTATTTCACTTATTCTTGATGAAATTGGTTTCTTTGAATGGTCTGCCTTACATATGGCGCGGGCTGCAAAAGGAAATGGTCTGAAAATGTTTGTATATGTAACAATCCTTGGTGCGCTAGTCGCCGCCTTCTTTGCCAATGATGGCGCCGCTTTGATCCTGACACCGATTGTTTTAGCGATGGTGCGGAATTTAAAACTCGAGGATAGAATGATCTTTCCGTTTATTATTGCGAGCGGATTTATTGCCGATACAACCTCTTTGCCGCTTGTTGTCAGCAATCTTGTTAATATTGTCTCTGCTGACTTTTTCGGCATTGGTTTTGCCCGCTTCGCTTCAAGAATGATCGTGCCAAACCTATTTTCTTTGGCAGCAAGCATTTTGGTTTTATTTCTTTATTTTCGACAAAATCTACCTAAGCACTATGATGTCGATCAACTGAAGAAACCTGCTGAGGCAATCCGTGACCTTAAAATGTTCCGCTTGTCCTGGCTAGTGCTCGCGATTCTTCTGGCCGGTTATTTTATCAGTCAAGCCATTCAGATTCCGGTTTCGATTATTGCCGGAGTAATTGCACTGTTCTTCTTATTTATGGGAAGAAGAAGTCATGCAGTTGAGACAAAAAAGGTGATCAAGGGGGCACCGTGGGCGATTGTCTTTTTTTCCATCGGAATGTATGTCGTTGTCTACGGCTTGCGAAATGCCGGGTTAACCAGTATTCTTGCGGATGGAATTCAATATGCCGCCAATCATGGGTTGTTTATTGGCACGATCGCGATGGGCTTTATCTCAGCAATTCTTTCATCGATCATGAATAATATGCCAACCGTTATGATCGATGCCTTGGCCATTGCCGAAACCCATACTACCGGATTGGTTCGAGAAGGCCTTATTTATGCGAATGTCATTGGCTCGGATTTAGGACCGAAAATCACGCCAATCGGTTCATTGGCCACATTGCTGTGGCTGCATGTCCTGTCACAAAAAGGCGTAAAAATTTCTTGGGGCACCTATTTTAAAACAGGAATCATTCTAACGATCCCAACGCTATTTATCACATTAATTGGACTTTATTTATGGCTTCAGATTTGGTAACAGGGGGAGGGTTTTCATCTGACTGAAAAATAAATACTGCAACGAACAATATTTTTTGCTTGAACAACTATTTTTAAGCATTATTATGGTACAAATGATATAATTAAATAAAACGATGAAAGATTCAGGGATGGAGGCATAAGATTCGTCCCTGTGTTTTGGAGGAGCCTGTCACCAAGGGGGTCGTATGC
>JAKACS010000685.1 GCA_021821235.1 Bacillota bacterium | reverse complement strand
GGATGAAATTCATTCTCCATTTTGGAAACAACAACGGTGGCAACGCCATTTCCGATTAAGTTGGTGATCGCGCGCGCTTCGGACATAAAGCGGTCAACGCCAAGCAGCAGGGCGATACCTTCCACTGGAATCGTTGGGAACGCTGAGAGCGTAGCTGCCAGTGTAATAAAACCTGAACCTGTGACGCCGGCAGCACCTTTTGAAGTCAGCATCAAAATGCCAAGCAGGGTAATTTGATGCCAAATGGTCAGGTCGACATTATAGGCTTGGGCGATAAAGATTGCTGCCATTGAAAGATAAATAGCGGTTCCATCCAAGTTGAAGGAATAGCCGGTTGGCACGACAAGTCCAACTACCGATTTGGAGCAGCCGTATTTTTCAAGACGTTCCATCATTCTTGGCAAGGCCGATTCAGAAGAAGAAGTGCCAAGCACAAGCAAGATTTCTTCTTTAATATAGGCGATGAATTTTAAAACATTGAAGCCATAAATTTTTGCGACAATTCCAAGGATTCCAACGATGAAAATAAACATGGTCAGATAGACGCTGCCCATTAATTTTCCAAGAGAAAAAAGTGAGCCAATTCCAAATTTACCAATCGTATAAGCCATTGCGCCTGATGCCGCATATGGTGAAAACTTCATCACGATGTTGACGATTTTGAAAAACACATCAGTGAATTGCTCGAAAATTTTAATAACCGGTTTGCCTTTCTCACCTAACGATGCTGTGGCAATTCCAAATAATACTGCTACAAACAAAATAGGCAGCAAGTCGCCTTTTGCTAATGAGCCGACAAAATTATCGGGGATAATACCAGTGATAAAGTCAATAAAACTATTGCTTGTTTCTTTTGCCTGCTGGGTAAATTGTGCAACATCTCCGGCCTTAGCAGCCTGCGTATTGAAGCCTGAACCTGGTTTGATGATATTCACGATCACAAGGCCGATTGCTAAAGCAAAAGTAGAAATAATTTCAAAATACAGCAATGCTTTACCGCCAATTCGGCCGACTTTTTTTACATCTCCCATGTTTCCAATTCCAATGACAATGGTGAAGAAGACAATGGGCGCAATTAGTAATTTGATCAGCTTGATAAAGATATCGGCCAAGACTTTTAATTCAGCGCCGAACTTTGGAAAAAGAAAGCCAATTGCAATACCGACGAGGATCCCCATCAACACTTGAACGGTAAGATTTTTAAAATTGATTTTCATTTACAACACCCCTTTATTTGTTAACGCTTTCATGGGTATATCGTAATAGAAAATTCAGAAAATAATAAGATTTTGATCATATTGGTCATAAAGTTCTTTTTGTTATTGGATCCTTTTAAATTGACTTTCGATAAGTGTTATACTTCTATTAAAATAGGAATCCTGTTACGGAACAAAGGGGGGAAACGGGGATGATTTCATTGATTTTAGTTGAAGACGATCCCATGGTTCGCGAGGTTCATAGGCAATTTATTGAACGGATTGACGGGTTTAAGATTATTGGAATAGCTGCAAATGGCCATGAAGGACTCCAGCTTATACGGCAGACTCAACCTGATCTGGCGATAATCGATATGTATATGCCCTATATGGGCGGGCTTGAGATGCTGCGAGAAGTTCGGGTGGAAGGTTTCCTCGTCGATGTCATTGCGATCACCGCCGCTCAGGATATTGAGACTGTTCATCGTGTGCTCCAGCAGGGCGCGGTCGACTATATTATGAAACCCTTTACATTTGAAAGAATTAAAAAATCACTTGAAAACTATCGATTTTTTCGCCTTAAACTCAAGGAAAAGAAATCCTTTTCCCAGCCTGAACTTGATCAATTATTGTTTATGAACAGTATGGAAGAAAAAGAAGAAGAGCTTTTACCAAAAGGGCTGACAATGCCGACCTTAACAAAAATACTAGAGTTTTTTGCAAATGCCAGCAGTCCGGTTTCAGCTGAAGAAGTAGCGGAAAGTGTTGGAATTGCAAGGGTTACCGCGAGAAGATACTTGGACTATTTAGAGAAAGAAGGAAGAGTTAAAATCCATGTTCAATATGGTGGTGTCGGACGGCCAGTTAATCGGTATGGAATGTAAGATGCAACAACTGCCGCAATGCCGGTTTTGATTTTCAAAGGGGGATCTTAAGAGTGGAAAGGAAGCGAATGTTGGGGAAAAGAAGATTCACATTGCAGACAAAGATTATCTTGCTTGTATGTTCAGTAGTCGTTTTATCCCTGCTGGTAACCGATCTCCTTATAACCGGGCAAACCTCAAAGGACGTAGAGGGAAATCTTGCCGAAAAAGCCACCGATGTTGCCCGAATGGTTGCCAGCACAAGTCTTGTAAAGGAAGCACTCACTGAGCAGGGGAAACAGGAAGAACTTCAAGCATTCGCCAATGAGATTAAGCGGAAAACAAATGTGGAGTTTGTTGTTGTCATGGATATGAAGGGAATCCGCAAAACCCATCCCGTGCCGGACAAAGTTGGAAAACGATTTGTTGGCGGTGATGAAGGCCCCGTTTTGCGCGGAATAGAATCCGTCTCGGTTGCAAAGGGAACATTAGGGTTGTCACTCCGCTCATTTACTCCTGTTTTTGATCCTAGCGGCAAGCAGATTGGCGCGGTAGCTGTTGGCATTTCATTAGAAAAAGTCAATCAAGCGATTGCTGAGAGTCGAAAAATTATTTACTTGGCGGTTGGATTTGGCTTGTTGGTTGGGATCATCGGGGCATTATTTTTGGCGAGAAAAATAAAAGGAATT
>JAKACS010000019.1 GCA_021821235.1 Bacillota bacterium | reverse complement strand
TATTATGATCGGAAGTGCTGTAAAAGGACTGACATTTAATGCGTTTATTCAGAATTTGACGTTAATCAATATTCTGATCTTAGTTGTCACGATCGCTCTTTTAGTTGTTTTTTATCGCAAACAGCTAAGAACAACAGCGCAGTACAAAGAAGAACTGCTGAAAAAAGATGCTCACAAAGAATTAAAGGATCCGGTTTTGCTGAAAAAAAGTTTGCTCATTATTTTTCTGACATTGGCCGGGTTTTTTACCCACCAGTTTACCCATTTGGAGACGGCGACAGTTGCGTTAATCGGTGCATTCTTATTGCTCTTCTTTACCGGAGACAAATATTTGGTTGTTGCATTGGAAAAAATAGAATGGACGACATTGTTCTTTTTTATCGGATTGTTTGTTATTGTCGGGGGACTTGTCGAAACGGGCTTAATCGGAGCGCTGGCGAAAAAGGCGATGTCCTTAACAGGTGGAGAATTAAAATCGACAACTTTTCTTGTTTTGTGGATGAGCGCGCTTATTTCTGCTTTTGTCGACAATATTCCATTTGTGGCAACAATGATACCGCTCATAAAAGAAATGGGAACTTTAGGAATTACAAATTTGGATCCGCTTTGGTGGAGTTTGTCCCTTGGTGCGTGCTTGGGCGGTAATGGCACATTAATCGGTGCCAGCGCCAATTTAGTCGTTGCCGGGATTGCTTCAAAGAATGGCCATCATATTTCATTTATGCGATTTTTGGTGATCGGTTTTCCAATCATGATTGTTTCCATTTTAATTTCAACGGTTTATGTTTATTTTCGCTACTTGATGTAAATGTATAGGGTAAATGAAAATTGCTGGGAGGAAAAATAGTGAGGAAAAAATTTTATTTTGACCCTCCTAAAATACTTGTTTTGGGATTTGGCGCGATTATCTTGATTGGTGCGTCGTTGTTGACATTGCCGATATCGACAGTTGATGGGAAGGGGCTAACCTTTATAAACGCTCTTTTCACTGCGACTTCAGCAACCGCTGTAACCGGTCTCGTTGTGGTTGACACGGGGACGACTTTTACTGTCTTTGGACAATTGGTGATTTTATCGATGATTCAAGTAGGGGGCTTGGGATTTATGACCTTTGCCACTTTGTTTGCTTTTCTGTTAGGGAAACGAATTTCCTTGAAGGAAAGAATTTTGCTGCAGGAATCGTTAAATAATTTATCCATGGAGGGTGTCGTTCGACTAGCAAAACGGATTTTAATTTTTACTGCGGTTATTGAACTTACTGGAGCCATGTTGCTTTCAATCCGTTTTTCTTTTGTTATGCCCATTGGAAAAGCAATTTATTTTGGCATTTTCCACTCAATCTCACTTTTTAACAATGCCGGTTTTGACATTATGGGTGGTTTTCGCAGTTTAACAAGCTATGTTCAAGACCCGGTCGTTAACTTAACAGTTGATGCTTTGATTGTTCTTGGTGGAATTGGGTTTATTGTTTTGAACGAATTATTTGAGTACAGGCAAGTGCGGAAATTATCGCTGCATACAAAAGTAGTGCTACTGACAACAGCTGTCTTAATCATTGCAGGAACAATCGGGATTTTTGTTCTGGAATATACAAACCCGAAAACTTTAAAGCCCTTGTCTTTTTTAGGGAAAATTCTTGCAGCCTCCTTTCAGTCCATTACACCGAGAACCGCAGGGGCCAATACGCTGAATATTGGCGATATGACGCAATCATCCCTCTTTTTAATCATTTTCTTAATGTTTGTCGGTGCATCACCTGGTTCCACAGGCGGCGGGATCAAAACGACTACATTTATAACATTAATTGGAGCGGTATGGTCGCAAATTCGCGGGAAAGAGGACGTCATCTTTTACCGTCAGCGAATTGTTTATGAAACTATTTACAAGGCGCTGACTGTTACGATCAGTGGTTTATTCATCGTTATGCTTACAACCATGTTATTGACGATTACCGAACCTGGGAAAGATTTTTTGATGATCTTATTTGAAGCAACCTCTGCCTTTGGAACTGTTGGTCTATCAATGGGTCTGACACCGGATTTGTCTCCGATTGGCAGACTGATTATTACGTTTGCGATGTTTGCCGGACGTGTAGGACCCTTAACCATCGCGTTTGCGGTAACCATTCGGCGCAATCCTGATGCATTCCGTTATCCTAAAGGCAAAATTATGATTGGTTAATGTTATGAGAAAGAAAGGTGAAAAGATAGTGGTAACGTCTTATGCTGTTATAGGTTTAGGCCGCTTTGGATTAAGTTTGGCCTCAAAATTATTTGAAGCGGGACAGGAAGTTTTGGGTGTTGATTTGAATGAAGAAAGAGTGGATGATGCACACCCTTATGTCACCCATGCTTTAATCGCTGACTCAACGGATGCAGAAGCATTAAAATCAATTGGGATTCGAAATATAGACACGGTAATCGTGGCCATAGGAAATGACATTCAAGCAAGCATTTTAACGGTGCTATTAGTAAAAGAGCTTGGAGTCCGCAAAGTGATCGCAAAAGCTGTGAACAAACTTCACGGACAAGTTTTATACAAGGTTGGTGCTGATTGGGTAATCCATCCTGAGAGAGATATGGGAATCCGTGTAGCCCATCAGCTTCTATCTCCCAATGTGCTCAATTTTATTGAGCTATCGAAAGATTATAGTGTTGAAGAAATAAAAATCCCTGATAATATGACCAAGAAGTCATTAAGGGAAATTGATCTTCGAGCCCGATTTAATTTAAGCGTCATTGCCATTCGACGCAATCACGATATTAATATATCGCCTTCTCCAGATGAAACAATGGATAAAGGGGATGTATTGGTTGTAATTGGTAAAAATAAAGATTTAGAGCGTTTTGCAAATGTAGATAGTCTAATTAAATGAGTTTAATCCTAACCAGCTGTTACTTGATCAGCTGGTTGTTTGATCTTTTGGGCCTAATGTACTAATTTTTGATTTTAATGATTTTCGAAAAAGATTTATTTTTTTCTATGCTACAATATATCCAATGCGCTCTCACATAATGAGTCGTTGTTATCGCACCATGAAGCATGAAAGAGGGTAATTGGATGGGAGACGGTTATGTAAATGTAATGGAGGAAATTGTCTCAACGATTGTGACTGTGTGGCTAAATAGTCCTGATTACCAGACCTTTTGCCAATGTAAGAAATGCAGGAATGATATTATCGCTTTAAGTCTAAATCATCTGCCGTGTCATTATGTAACAACGGAAGAGGGGAGAAAGCGTGTGTTTGAGCATCTTAATACGAGTGAAAATCGCAAATGGATCAATAAGCGAATCATCACTGCGATTCATACCGTAGGCAAATATCCAAAACACTGATACGAAGGAACCCAATGGGTTTCTTTTTTTTATAACTAAACCCCGTACTTATACGAATAGTAGACATGGGTTTCATCTTCAAGCGCTTGCAAATATTGCTCCAATTCAGTCTGCATTTCCTTCGGTGCCCCCTCCTTTAAATGCTAATTACCTGCATCAACAAAATAAGGACTATTCATAAAATTTGGCCGAATACGCGGCATATCAACCATTCCTTTCTAACAATATATGATCGATTTTTAAGAAAAAAAGATCTTGCGATCGGAAAATTTCCGGTTTAATATAGCAGAAGAAAGGGTAGTAACTGCATTGGTCACTGCTAATTACCTTCTGAAAGAAGATGAGCGAGTGCTGGTTGATCAACAAACAAACCAACTAAATGAAAAATACAGTATTAAAAATGGAATTGCAGCTACGATGGTTTTAAACATGAGCACTAATTACTTTCCTTTGTTTGCGATCGGTGTTTTAAGTGCATCCAATTATCAAGTAAGCCTGATCAGTTCGCTTCCGCAATTTGTCGGGATGTTTGCAGTCATTCTCGGCTCTATTTTATTAAATCAACAAAACAACAAAAAGAAATTCACTGCCTATTCTATTTTATATACAAGACTTTTTTTGGTTTTTATGCTTTTTTCTCTCTACGTGCCAAAAGACTACCGAAGCTGGGTGTTTGTTATTCTCGTGGGACTAATGAATTTTCCTGGTTCTTTTGCAAACCTAAGTTGGCAGGCATTTATCGGGGATCTTATACCAGAACAGAGAAGAAGTATTTTTTTTAGCGAACGTAATAAAATCCTAACAATCGTTGGTGTTGCGACGACGTTTTTAATTGGTCTTATTTTACAGCAATTTCAAAAGGATAACCCACTTCCATATGAATTTTTGTTTGCTTTTTCATTTGCTGCGGGAGTAATGGAAGTATTTTATTTAATGAAGCATATTGAGCCAGAGAATAAGAAGGAACACAAACAAAAGAAGCTATTTTCTCGTGCGAATTGGCGAATCTTTGGGGATAAGCCATTTCGTTACTTTCTTTTTTGTGGCTTATTTTTTAACTTTGCTTGGCAAATGTCATGGCCTTTATTCAGTATCTACCAAATTCGCGATGCCCATGCAAATGGCTTATGGATTAGTTTCTTTTCAGTTGCCAATCAGATTGCGCAAATCATTAGTTTTAAATGGTGGGGAAAAATGGCTGATAAACATGGAAATGCAAAAATGATGATTTTAGTGTCTATCGGTATGGCAACAACACCTGTTTTAACGGTGCTATCCAGCAATCTGATTTATTTAACAATTGTCAACGCCTCATCTGGTTTATTTGTTTCCGGAACCGTGCTTTTACTATTTAATCAGTTGCTTGAGGTAACAAATGAAAAAAACCGCAGCACGTATATTTCGAGCTATAATATCTTTTTGGCGATAATTGGGTTTGCATCGCCACAGCTTGGTGTTTATTTGCTAGAGCAAACGAGCATAGAGATATCGATGTCCATTTCAACCTTGCTACGCATAGTCAGCGGCCTACTATTTTACTTCTTATATATTTATTTGAAGAACACGTTGAAACAGTCGCCTGCTTTCGATAAGAATCATGGAAATTTAGGAGTATAAATTTCATCTAAAAAATTTGAAACCTTTTCTGTACATGCTCGTCTAGTACAGAGTAAGTTTTGATTTATTCAAAACTGTTTTCGTGCTGATCAGGAGAATGGCGAGATAGAGCAGGGAGAATTGAAGGAATATTGTCAGAGCCACCATGAATTGGAACTATTTTTGTTTTAACTTTTTAAAAAAATATGTTATAGTAAATGATGTTCGTTTACCGCAGTTTTTTGGTAAGTGAGAGGAGAATTAAAAGATGGAGAAACTTAGACTGTCACAGAGATTGAGCAACAATCACCTTGCATTTTTTGCGATTGCAATTGTTCTTTTTTGGATCAAAACCTATGTAACGTACCAAACTGTTTTTAAGCTGGGAATTGATAATAGCATGCAGAAATTTTTGCTTGCGATTAATCCAATCAGCTCCGCCCTATTCTTTTTTGGCTTCGCATTGCTTTTTAAAAAACGAACAAAACTTGTCCTAATTCTGATCAACTTCGTTTTATCATTCTTGCTCTATGCAAACGTCGTTTATTACCGGTTCTTTAATGACTTTATTACGGTTCCAGTTCTGATGCAGGCCAAAGTGAATACAGGCCAGTTAGGTGACAGCGTCATTTCGTTAATGTCGCTGACGGATATTTTCTTTTTTACCGATACCATTATTCTCATCATTCTTGCATTAAAAGTTTTTAACAAGGTAACGGAAACAAATCGAAAATCTTTCAAAATTGTCCTGCTGTTTGCAATTACAACCTTCTTGTTTAATCTAGGTTTGGCAGAGAAGGATCGTCCGCAGCTATTGTCCCGGACGTTTGACCGAAATTACCTTGTTAAATATCTTGGAGCATATAACTTCACGATATATGATGTCATTCAAAATATTAAATCTTCGAGTCAGCGGGCTCTTGCTAATAGCAGTGATGTTACAGATGTAGAAAACTATCGGAAAGCAAACTACGCTAGTCCGAATCCTGAATATTTTGCTAAGGCAAAAGGTATGAATGTTATTTATGTATCATTGGAATCTTTCCAAAATTTCATGATTGGCTACAAATTGAACGGCCAGGAAGTAACACCGTTTTTGAATTCGTTAACCCGTGATCCGAATACATTCTATTTTGATAACTTTTATCACCAAACAGGACAGGGCAAAACATCGGATGCTGAATTCCTAATGGAAAATTCATTGTATCCATTGTCACAGGGCGCTGTGTTTGTGAACAAAGCACAGAATACGTATCAAGCAGCCCCGGCAATTTTAAAGGGAAATGGATATACTTCTGCAGTTTTTCATGGAAACTACAAAACTTTCTGGAATCGAAATGTTATGTACAAAGCTCTAGGCTATGATCAATTCTTTGATGCAGAGTATTATGACATGTCTTCGGCAAATACGAAAAACTATGGTATGAAAGATAAGCCGTTCTGGGAAGAATCAATGCCGCTTTTAAAAAGCTTGAAGCAGCCGTTCTATACGAAGTTCATAACGTTATCGAACCATTTCCCATTCGAAATGGATCCTGGAGATACTTCTTTTCCTGCAGGGGATTTCGGAGACACCGTTGTCAATCAGTATTTCCAATCAGCCAATTATATGGATCAGGCATTGGAGCAGTTCTTTAATTACTTGAAGGAATCTGGTTTGTATGATAATACTGTAATTGTATTGTATGGTGATCATTATGGTATTTCAGAAAACCATAATGAAGCAATGAAAAAGGTATTAGGTGTGCCTGAAATTACACCAACGATTAACGCTGAACTGCAAGAAGTGCCATTGTTCATTCGTGTTCCGGGCGTAAAAGGCGGTGTTCAGCATCAATACGGCGGTGAAGTAGATGTTCGTCCAACTCTACTCCATTTGCTCGGAATCGATACGAAGGATTATATCGAATTTGGTTCTGATTTACTTTCTAAAAATCGACGTGATTGGGTTGCGTTTAGAAATGGCGATTTTATTTCCCCGACAATTACGTATGTGAATGGAAAGTACTATACGACCGGAACAAATAACCTTGTAACAGATGCGACAGTTGGTAAGGAGATTGCTAACAAAGTAAAAACAGACTTAACAATGTCGGATGAAGTTGTGACCAAAGATCTGCTGCGATTCTATAAGCCTGCTGGCTACAAACCAATCAACCCAGATGATTACGAATACCTTGGCCCAAAAGCTTCTAAATCGAAAACAGAAAAAATACCAAATACAAACCAATGAAGCAAAAAAGAGTGAAGTTAATCTTCACTCTTTTTTATGTCATCAACAATGCTGATGTTCATCAATAGAAACCAACATAAGCAGAACCAACAATGATCAATAAGATGAACAGAACGACGATTAATGCGAAGCCATTATTTCCTCCTTGACCCATGAAAAACACCTCCTTTGCAATCCTACATTACTATATGAATCCATCAGTCCATCAGTATGGACGAATTCCCAAAGCCGTTTTATCTAAAGGGAAAAAGGGCATTGTCCTATGGTAAATGTTCTTTTGGCATCTCGATAAACGGATTTTAAATTTCGCAAAATAAGGCTGTGGTAAGAATGATAAAAAATGGTAAATGGTAAACAACCCCCATAAGAAAATAAACATTGCCGAACGGTTATAGTAAGCTGAGCCAACCATCAATTCATCGGGAGGTTGAACATGATTATGATTGATATCGATCGGCTGCTTGAAACAACGATTGAACTGAAAACAGAGCAAATCGATTTACCCTTAAAAAAAGTCGAAATTGACGCATTTCTTGAAACTACTCGCGAGGTACCAAAAATAAGAAATTAAAAAACATCCTGTAAAAAATCAACAGGATGTTTTTTATTGTACATGATTATTTTTCTAAAATAGTATTGACTTTTTAAGCTTAAAAATACTAATATAATTTTTAAATATATAAAATTTTTTGACTCCTTTTTCTCTTTAAAGCGGATTAGTGGTAAAATGGTCTTATCGACTAAATCAAATTGAAAAGAAAAAAGGTATCGAGTTATTTACTTTATTTTAGGGGGATTTTAGTCTATGAAGAAATTTGCGAAAATGGGATCCATTTTACTTGCCGGAGCGATTTTACTTGCGGGATGTGCAAGCAAAGACACTTCAGGTAGTGGGCAGAAAGCGGAGGGCAAAAAGGAGTTTAAAATTGGAATTACTCAGTTTGCAGTTCATCCATCGTTAGATGCGGCTACAAAAGGGTTTAAACAGGCATTAAAAGATAAAGGCATCAATGCCAAATATGATGAGCAAAATGCGCAGGCAGATATGACTAATACACAAACGATTGCGAAAAATTTTGTTGGCAATAAAGTAGATCTTATTTTTGCAAATGCAACGCCGAGCGCTGTTGCTGCATTAAATGCAACAAAAGAAATTCCGATTGTTTTCACTTCAGTGACGGATCCTGTTGGTGCCGGCCTTGTGAAATCATTTGACAAACCGGGGAAAAATATAACAGGTACGACAGATAACCATCCAGATGCTACAGGAAAAACGATCGGTTTTATTACCGATGAGGTAAAGGCGAAAAAGATTGGGGTAATCTACAATTCCGGTGAGCAAAATTCGGTCGTACAGGTAAAACAAGTTAAGTCATTGGTGGAGAAAAAGAATGCCCAACTTGTTGAAGTTTCCGTTTCCACTTCTGCAGAAGTGAAGCAGGCAGCCGAGTCACTTGTCGGGCGGGTCGATGCGATTTACATTCCAACAGATAACACGGTTGTTTCAGCTCTTGAATCGGTTATTTCGGTCGCCAATAGCAAAAAGATCCCGCTTTTCGTTGGGGAACTGGATTCAATGAAAAAAGGTGCTGTTGCCGCAAGCGGTTTTAACTATTATGATATAGGTTACCAATCCGGTGTTATGGCGGCAGATATTTTAACAGGCAAGAAGAAGCCATCGGAAATTCCAGTTGAATTGCCAAAAACCTTAAAGCTTGTAATCAATAAAAAAGCAGCCGAGGCTCAAGGACTTAAAGTAAATCCTGATTGGGAAAAACTTGGAGAATTTTATGATGGAAAATAAGTTGAGCTAATATAAACGGAAGGAGGAAATCACGAAATTCCTTCTTCCTAGCTCTTTATCTTTCGTAAAATTGAATTTAGAAAGGATGAAGGTATTGTTTACCTCGATATTTGGATCATTTGAATCGGGGATTATTTATGCGATCATGGCATTGGGGGTTTACTTGTCTTTTCGCATTTTGGATTTTCCCGACTTAACGGTTGATGGCAGTTTTGTAACAGGTGCAGCGATATCCGCAACCATCATTGCTGGCGGGGGCAATCCAATTGTTGCAACGATTGCTGCGCTTTTTGCCGGCTTTATTGCGGGGTGCATGACTGGAATTATTCACACAGCTGGTAAAATTAACAACTTGCTGTCGGGAATTTTAATGATGATTGCGCTTTACTCAATCAATCTTCGTATAATGGGGAAATCAAATATTCCGCTATTAAATACCGATACAATTTTTACAAAAATTTCACAAATTTCACAGCAAAGCGGAATTGATTCATTTCTCAATTCGCTTTTGGATGCAATTGGTTTAACCGATAGCCATCCGGATACATGGGGAATCTTTCTGTTTATGATTGTCGTAACCTTCCTTTTTAAGCTGTTGACTGATTGGTTTTTGAAAACGGAAATTGGTTTGGCGCTAAGGGCTACGGGAGACAATCAGCGTATGATTCGCAGTTTATCTGCCAACACCAATCTTCTCATTGTACTTGGTCTTGGTCTTTCAAACGCATTGGTTGCTTTTTCCG
This sequence comes from Bacillota bacterium, assembly GCA_021821235.1. The sequence goes on along the minus strand of JAKACS010000019.1, from coordinate 4,182 downwards.
GCGCCTTGATTGCCCAACAAGGTGGTTTTGCTGATGTGGGTATGGGGATAGGCATGATTATTATTGGCCTTGCTTCTGTTATTATTGGTGAGGCACTCTTTGGTACAATAACAATTGCCCGGACAACTCTTGCTGTCATTGGCGGCGCCATTATTTATCGGCTAGTTGTCACGCTTGCATTGCGGGTAGAATTTTTAGAACCAGGCGATATGAAACTAATAACCGCCATTATCGTAATTCTTGCACTTACTGCACCAAAAATTTGGAGCAAATCACGCGAAAAAAAAGCAAAGGTGCGGAAAAAAGCAGAAAGAATGCAAAACATTTCATTATCGGCACAACGAAAGGGTGAAAGCCATGCTGCAATTAAATCAGATTCATAAAGTGTTTAATGAAGGAACGCCAGATGAAAAAACGGCGATTGATCATGTGCAATTAACCCTGAAGCCGGGCGATTTTGTAACGGTTATTGGCAGTAATGGAGCCGGAAAATCCACATTAATGAATATTATATCCGGTGTCCTTTTACCTGATGACGGCGAAATTTATCTGGATGGTAAAAATGTGACACAGCTGCCTGAATTTAAACGTTCGCGGATGATTGGCCGCGTCTTTCAAGATCCAATGGCTGGAACTGCTCCATCAATGACGATTGAAGAAAATTTAGCAATGGCCTATTCCCGCAATAAAGCGAGGGGGTTCGGAAAAGGGGTAACAAAAAAGCGGCGCGAATATTTTCGTGAGGCGCTTGAATCGTTGCATCTTGGTTTAGAGGATCGGCTAAGTGCAAAGGTTGGCCTTTTATCCGGGGGAGAGCGTCAGGCTCTTTCATTGCTGATGGCAACCTTTACAGAACCGTCCATCCTGCTGTTGGATGAACATACGGCGGCGCTTGATCCTGCGAGAGCCGAGCTGATTACGGAATTGACGAAAACGATTGTTGAAAAATTTCAATTAACGACCTTAATGGTTACGCACAATATGCAACAGGCGATCGATTTAGGCAACCGATTAATTATGATGGATAAGGGCCAAATTATTTTGGAAGTGAATGAGATTGAGAAGAAGAAGTTGACGATTGAAAGCTTGCTTTCAGAGTTTCAGAGAATTCGTGGCACCCAGATGGCAAATGACCGAGCAATTTTATCCTAATCGTTTTTATAGATCATTTCGAACGGAGATGGTCTTTTTCCATTTTTTGTAAAATTAATATAATGAAGGTGATGTAGGTATGGTAAAAAGTGGATTAACTAATCTGATAGGGGTCAAGTATCCAGTTATTCAGGCGCCGATGGCTGGGGGACCGACAACCACTGAGTTGGTTGCGGCCGTTTCCAACGCTGGCGGTTTAGGAATGATTGGAGCGGGATATATGAAATCCGATCAAATTCGGGAACAAATTCGCGAAATCAAACAATTAACTGGTCGGCCATTTGGTGTCAACTTGTTTGTTCCCACACCGTACAAGAATGATGAGGAAGCTTTAGAAAAGGCAAGGGATTGGCTGGAACCGTTTAAAGAACAGATGGCAGTGCAGGAAGGAGACTTAAAGATCCCTAACTATCATGATGATTTGGAGACTTTTTTACAGCAGATCGAGGTAATGATAGAAGAGAAGATTCCGGTTTGCTCTTTTACATTTGGAATCCCTTCGGTCAACATCCTTTCTTCTCTGAAACAAAATTCAATTTTTACCATTGGCACGGCAACAACAGTCACAGAAGCAATCCTTGTTGAAAAAGCTGGTTTTGATGCTGTTGTTCTACAAGGAAGTGAAGCAGGCGGACATCGCGGCACTTTTCATAAGGGGGATACAGAGAGCTTAATTGGACTGTTTTCCTTGATTCCACAAACAGCTGATCGAATCCAAATTCCGATTATTGCAGCTGGTGGGGTTATGGATGGAAGGGGATTGATTGCAGCGCAGTCACTTGGCGCACAAGCAGTTCAAATGGGGACGGCTTTTCTTGTTTGCGAGGAAAGCGGTGCGAGCCAGGAATATAAAATGGCAATTTTGGAAGCGGGAGAAGATCAAACGGAATTAACAAAAGCATTTTCCGGCAAACTGGCCCGGGGCATTCGCAATGAATTTATCAGCGGATTGAAAGCTGTTGAAAACCAACTTCCACCGTATCCTGTTCAAAATGCATTGACAAAAGGAATTCGAAAAGAAGCAGCCCGGCAAAAGAATCGCGAATTTTTGTCATTATGGTCAGGCCAAAGTCCAAGACTTGCCAAACTTCAAAGCGCCCAAGAACTAATGGAAAAAATGATCCGTGAAGCAGAGCAAACGAAAGCAATGCTTTTAAACCAACAACAGTAAAAAACTAACAGGATTTTTTTAAAAAAAATGGTTAATTGGATTGAACTTTTTTCCCTTTTCACAGTCTTTTCTTTTAGATTCACTTATTCGGCAACGATTTGTGTTTCAAAAAAAGAAATTGGATGAAAAGGGTGTTACTATGTTTTTTCAATGGGATTTTCAAATGTTTCAATTGATTAACCATCTTGCGGTTTCGGATGCTGTTCTAAATCCGGTAATGAAGTTTTTGTCAGAAGATGGTGCATATCTTTTTTACCTTGCTGTAATTGTTTACTGGTTCATCCGGACCAAATCCAACCGCAGAATGGTTGTAGAGAGTTTAGTCTCGGCCAGCGTTGCGCTTGGGATCAATGCGATTATTGGACTGGTGCTTTATCGCAATCGTCCTTTTGTTGATTATCACGTTATCCAATTAATAAAGCATGTAGCAAATGCTTCATTTCCAAGTGACCATGCGACAGGCGCGTTTGTCATTGCTACCTCAATTTGGATTTGGCGAAAACGTGATGGCTGGTTTTGGCTTTTGTTAGCAGCAGCGATATCACTTTCACGTGTTTGGACTGGTGTTCACTATCCATCAGATGTCATTGCAGGTATGATCATTGGAATTTCAATTGCATTTTTGGTTCACGCTATTTTAATGCGCTGGAAGCTTGCCGATCAAATTATCAATTCTCTAGTTGAATTCTATGAAAAAATCGAGAATAAAGTGTGGAGAAGAAACAGTGCCTCCCGCCTTTAAAGGGTGAAGAATAAATGGGTAAAAATAGTACGGCGCGGATCCTCGGGGTCCGCTCGATTATTTTTTCTTTTATGGACTATGAACCTAAACGAAAAATCGCCCGAAATGTAGGACGATTTTTTTTGTGAAAAAATCCCCTTGGGTAAGGATTGCCCAAGGGGATTGGTTTAATAAGAAAGAACAGCCTCATTTTTCATATAGGTAGATTCTACATTTAAGATAAATTGTAAGATATCTTCTGCTGCATGTGCATTGATAAATTTGCGCTGGCTATTTATAATATTGTTTAACTTTTCACTGTTATTTTCCAGTAAACCATTGATGGTTTTCACAATATCCTCTGGATGCTTGCAAACGACACCTAGGTTGTACTTTTCAGCAAATGCGGGGTTGCTTTCCTCCTGGCCCGGCAATGCACCTGTAATAATAATTGGCAGGTTGGCAGCAACAGCTTCAAACATGACATTTGGACTTCCCCTTGTAAACGCAATATCAGACGCAAGCATAAGATCTTGAATGTCTTTTGTAAAACCATAAATTTCGACTTGATCGCCATATTTATCAAGGGACTTTTCTAGAGCAGCTTTTAGTTTCGCATTTCTGCCGGCAACAATTTTGATTCTGCAATCAAAATGTTCCAGAAGATTCTCGGCAATTTCTTTCATATTTCCGACACCTTCACCGCCGCTCATGATCAGACATTTTAAAGGAGCGTCCTCGGGATAGTGAAAAGCCTCTTTTTTATTTTGCGGTTTGCGATAGAAACGGGAGCGGACAGGGAAGCCCAGCACTTTGATTTTTTCACTCGGGATTCCATATTCCAAACATTTTTCTCTCGCTTCCATGGTAGGACTTATTATATAATCAGCCCTGTGGTCAACCCAAAGAGGATAAATATTAACAAGATCCGCAATAAAAATGACAAAAGAAATATTGAGTCCATGTTTTTCTAAAATATTTAAAACGGGACCGTTAAAATTAGGATGAACGGATAAAATTAAATCAGGCTTAAATTCATCAACGAGTTTTAAAAAATTTTTTTTAATCAGGATTTCAATCATATCATTTACAATCGATGGTTTAACAGCAGACAAATTCCAGATCACTTTCCATAAAT
>JAKACS010000018.1 GCA_021821235.1 Bacillota bacterium | reverse complement strand
AAATCAATGAAAGTTGGTATGATGCAGGAAAAAGCTGCATTAAAGGAAGTAACGGCAACAGATAAAGAATTAAAAGATTATTATGACAAATACCAGCCAGATATCCGGGCACGTCAAATTCTCGTTGCTGATGAAGCGACCGCGAATGATGTGAAAAAACAGCTTGATGCTGGTGCAAAATTTGAAGACTTAGCGAAAAAATATTCAAAAGATACTGGTACAGCTCAAAAAGGCGGTGATCTTGGCTGGTTTGGAACAGGACAGATGGATCCTGCATTTGAAAAAGCAGCTTTTGCTTTAAAAATGAATGAAATCAGCACACCTGTTAAAACAGCTTACGGCTACCATATCATTCAAAAAACCGGCGAGAAAAAGAAACAATCCTTCGAAGCAATGAAAAAAGATATTGAATACAAAGTAAAATCAGCAAAACTAACGAACCAAATTATTGATAAAGTAATGCAGAAAGAAATTAAAGCAGCGGGTGTAAAAGTTGATGACAAAGACCTCAAAGGTGCACTCAACCCACAATCCGCTGCAGCTGCGCCTGCACAATAATTAATTCCTGAGAAAAAAAGGGGAGACTAGGTCTCTCCTTTTTACGCTTCGGTAGCTTTTTGACCTTTGCGATTGCTTTTTTCCTGCTCAAGCCGTTCCATGAATACTTCCCCTTCTTTTTCAATTGTTTCCAGTTCTGCTTTTCGCTCCTCTTTACCTGTTTTAAAGGCCATAAGCGCACTGATAATAATGCCGCTGGCAACGATGTATACCCAAATGGGAATATCCATTCTTTCTTCGCTCCTTTTCTCTATGGGTTGTCCATTTTTACCAACATATTCAAAGAGCTTTGAAAAAATGCTTCGTTTCAGAAAAAATACAAAAGGACGACCAGATGGCCGTCTGATTTGTTGTCTAATCGGATCATTCAACGATAGCTCTGCACCCGTGTCGGCGAGTTTTCATTTATGAAATGTAGGTTTGTAAAATGAGCGGTTGTCGAGGGCAAAAATGCGCTCGGAAAATTCCCCGGGCTTTACTCTTTCCATTGCCCGGTCAAGCATATTCATTTTCGCATCAATATTATCAATATAGTGAAGAATTTCGGCTTCCTTGATTAACGGCGGCTTCGGACTCCCCCATTCCGCTTTACCGTGATGGGAAAGAACAAGATGCTGCAAAATCATCACTTCTTCACCAGAAATGCTAAGCTCCTCCGCAGTTTTTCCAATTTCATTCACCATAATCGTAATGTGTCCAAGTAAGTTTCCTTCAATCGTGTATGCCGTTGAAATGGGCCCGGAAAGCTCAATCACTTTCCCTAGATCGTGAAGAATAACACCGGCATAGAGCAAGTCCTTATCAAGACTCGGATACAATCCAGCAATCGATTTGGCCAAATCAAGCATGCTGACTACATGGTATGCTAGCCCGGAGACAAATTCATGATGATTCTTTGTCGCTGCAGGATATTCAAGAAAGTCCTGCTGATATTTTTTCAGCAAATGGCGTGTAATTCTTTGGATATTCGGATTTTTCATTTCGAAAATGTATTGGGTGAGTTTGCCCGCCATTTCCTCCCGGCCAAGCGGTGCTGAAGTTAAAAAATCCTCAAGCTTCACCTTGTCACTTGGAACAGAAGGCCGAATTTGCCGGATTCTTAATTGGCTCCTGCCACGGTAATTTTGAATGTCACCTAACACTTTGACGATTGTTTCTGCTGCATAATTTCGTTCTTCTTCTTCGCCAGCATCCCACAGCTTCGCTTCTATCTCACCGCTCTGATCCTGTAAAATCAGGGTTAAAAACGGTTTCCCATTACTGGCAATTCCCTTTGTCGCAGTTTTAATCAATAGGAACAGCTCCACCTGTTCACCGACATCATACTGCAGAACTCCTTGATTCATCGCTTTAGACCGCTCCTTTCTTATCGTTAAAAGTATATCACTCTAGCAAACTCGCTGAACAGCACCTTTCTGCAAGAAAAGAGTGTCAGTATTACTAAAATAATCAAGCAAATGCTGATGGCAGGTGAAAAATAGAATTTGGTTTTGCTGAATGTTTTTTAGCAACTCCATTATTTTTCGTGACCGCTTGCCGTCAAAATTTACAAAACTATCGTCAATTAAAATCGGAAACGGAAACTTTGCAAACAGAGTTGTCGAAAGTGCCAGTCGAATGGATACATACACCTGTTCCATTGTTGCTTGGCTTAGCTCATATGCTTCGAATAGAATATGATCCTCTCTTTCAATTAAAAAGCCGGTCTTCTTTGGATGCACAATGATTTTGCAATATTGCCCTTCAGTCAGAAACGATAAATATTTTTCTGCCTGCATGAGCATCCGCGGCAAGTGGATGCTTTTGTATTTTTCAACTGTCTGGAAAAGGATGTCTTGGGCAATTCGATAGACAGCCCATTCCTTCACTTCTTCTGCCAGTTCCGTTTCCTTTAACTTCAATTGATGAAGAATTTCCGAATAAATTCCTCCTTCTTCAAGCAGCTGGATTTCATGGCGCTTTGCTGCAAGTGCTTCCTGTTCTTGCTGAAGGATCTGTTGAAGCCTTTCAGCTTCCACTTGTTGCTCCTCGATCATTTCCTCACAGTTTGCAATATGTAAATAACTGTTCCTTTCCAATTGACTAAGAAAGCAATACTGAAGCTGCTGCATTACATCCCTAAGCCTTTCCTCCAATTTCACCTTTCTGGCAAACAGCTCGCCTTTTGCAAAGAAAGCCGTCTCTGTTTCGACATTTGCCTCCGCCATCAACTGATTGATCTCCGCTTGCATCTGGACTTTTTCCTGTTGAAGCTGTTGTCGATTCTCCTCGATTTCTTGAAGCTTATCGCGCTTTGCTTTTGCCAGAATTATTTTCTCTTGTTCTTCATTCAATTTGTTTCGCAGCAAATATACCGCTTTCTGCAAATCCGTTTCCTTTTTGCCAAGATACCGTGCCACTGTTTTTTCAAGCTGCACCCAAACCGTCCTGCGATCTTCTCGTAACTGGTTCAACTGGGTAAGAAGCTGGCGTTTTTCTCTTAATATTGTTTTTAACTGTTCAAGAAGCTGGAAAGCCTCAAATAGTCGCGTTTTAGCCAATTCTTTTGGTAGGTTCAGCTTTAAGCTGATTTTTTCAATTTCTTTAGCATAGGCAGAAGCATCATGCTCCCACTCCTCAAATTGATCGACAACCTTGTCAAATAAATGCTGTTGCTGCTCCAGTTTCACACGTAAAATCGCCAACTGTTCACGGCGGCGGTTGTCCATAGCAAGCTTTTCCTGCAGCACCGTCATTTCGAGATATTGTGAGGATACCAAATATTCCTGCCATTTTCTTTCCTCGGCAAAAAGAGATTCAAGCGTCTCACCCGTTGCAATCAATGACTTGTCTTTTACAAAAAAAGCGGCAATAACCAATAGAAGCAGCGCACCAATAGACGTCAGCAGTATTTGCTGAAGCGACCAGCTATAAACAATTAGCACAATCAGCATTATGGCAAAAATGAAATATTGGAATGATTTTTGCTGATTTTGCCGTTTTTCACGTTCATTTGCAGCTTGATAAAAAGCGATCTTTTCTTGAACTGCCTTGATGTTTGCTTCTACCCGCTCCCGGTCGACAGCCTTTCGGGTTTCAGTTTCGATGCTGGTTCGTTCTGCATCCGGAAGCAGCTGGGCTTTTGCAGCTTCTGCAGCCACTTCAAAATCTTCCAGCCTGCGCTTTTCTTCAGCAAAACGGTTTTCTAGTTCTTGTTTGCTTTGATCAAGCAAAACTCTTTTTTTATCAAGATTTTGCACCTGATCCTTTATGTACAAGTTTGTATTGATTGCTACAATCTCCTCATCACTTTTCGACAAGTGAAGCTGTTCGCTTATCCTGCTGATCTTGTCTTCAATTTCCCCAAGTTTTTCCTCTAGTTGTTTTTCCTGAAGGCTGTATTGATGGTGAAGCGGAAATTGGCTAAGTGCCGCCTCGATTTCCGTTTGGTTTTGTAGAAAATCAACGTCCGGTTCTATGCTTTCAAGCTGTTTTTGTACTTGATTGAGCCGTTCATTCATACTGTTCAGCTGGGCATGATAAGGTTTTAACAGCTGATTAAGCTGTTCAAATCGCTCTATGCCCCGCGCAGGAAAGGTAACTTGTCCGATTTCCTTCAGCTCTTGCTCAAGCCATTTCTCCTCCTTGACAAAAGCCTCAACTTTTTTCCATTCGTTCAGTTTCTCGATTCGTTTCTGAATATGACTGATCCGCTTTAGAAGCGCAGCCATTTCTTTCTCGATTGCTTCTTTCTCGCCAATCAACGATTCATAAGACTGATTCTTTGCTGCCGCTTTCTTCAATTCCTTGTTTAATCGATCAACTTCCTGCAATTTTTCATTTAAGAACGGCTTTTTGCCCGTTGCTTTAAACCGGCGATCCACCTCTTTTTGCAGTTGAAGCTCTGCTGCTGCCAAGCGGTCAGTTCCAAGCGTGCCGGCTGAAAATAAAAATTTGTTGAGCTCGTCTCCTTTCATTTGATGAATGTTTTGTAAACCATGAAGATTAAAAGAGAAAATCGCTTGAAAAATATCCTTGTCTATTTCAAACAAAAGTTCTTTCAGCAATTCTTCTCCGCCGCTTTCGCCATTTTCAAGGGTAACAGACACATCGCCAATCACCGCTTTTCCTTTGACCCGCTCAACAGTTGCAACACCGTATTGCGGATGGAACAGTCTCAGTTTTCCGCCATATTTTGCCCCCTGCTTCGGCTCATAACGCTGCTCAGCCTGCTGCTTAGTAGGAAAACCGAACAGAACGGCATGAATAAACGCCATAATCGTTGATTTTCCCGCTTCATTTTCACCATAAAAAACTTGAAAATCAGCCAAGTTTTCAATCATAACATCCTCAAGGCGGCCAAACCCATATATATGCAAATCAAGTAACCTCAATAGAACGCCTCCCTTCTACTTGTCCAAAATCTAAACGCATAAATATGAAATCCACGAACGTAAATTTGACTGCATACATTTATTGTCTGGTAAGCAGTGAAATAAGCAAATTCTCGGCTTTTTTTACAAGCTCCTGCTGTTCTTCAATTGACAATGCTGCCGTATACTTTCTTCCCAATGAATGTTCGTATAAGGGGGCAAGTGCTTGATTTTGACGATTGTATTGGTCAGCTGTTGAAAAAAGCGCCTGATAAAAGCCTCCCTCTTTTTCAAGCTGTTCCTTATTTACACTCAATTCTTCAATTTCAAGTTGAACAATCCATACAAATGAATCCTCGTTTTCTACATTTTCCTGCAATAAATCCAACAGTTCGAATGCAGCCGCTCTTTCTTTAAAATCTTCCAGCTGGACATTTTTTAACGACAGGTTCAGCAGTGTCCCTTTGCCCGTTTTCCGATACGCGGCAACAGCATTCCGGCAAATATGAAGAAGCTCCTGAAAACTCCCTGCATCTTGAACATCAATGGATGCAGTTTCCCAGATGATTTGTGCTGTCTCAATCCATTCCAGCTTTGCCTCAGCAGATGTCAGTGTAACGAAATAGCAGCCTTTTTCCCCGGTTTCTTTGCGGCTCTTCCCTTGGATATTGCCCGGATAGACGATAGGCGGGTTTTTCGCTAAGATGGCTCTTTTATGGATATGACCCAATGCCCAGTAATCAAACGGCTTTTCAAGCAGTTCTTTTATCGTAAATGGAGCGTAATTGCCATGCTCTCTCGCACCAGCCAAGTTGCCATGGAGAATGCCGATGTGGAAATCAGCCCCGGCAACGAGCTGATACTCTTCAATTTTTCGCTCCAAAACATGGCGCTTTGGATAACTGAAACCATACAAATGAACGACTGCGCCGCTTTTCGTATGAAGAACTTTAACTTCTACTTTACTTGAAAAAATTGTAACATTTTCCGGCATCTCAAGCTTTACCCACGTCCCCCCTAAATGATCATGATTTCCATGAAGGGCATAAACCGGGATTCTATGCTTTTTCAGTCTCAGCATTTCAGTTTGCAGCCGTGACTGTGCCTTGATGCTCCGGTCTTCCCCGTCAAATAAGTCACCGGCAAGGATAACAAAATCAACTTTCTTTTCAATCGCAGCGTCTGTCAATTTTTTCAGCGCTTGAAACGTACTCTCTCTGACTCTTTTAAAAATAGGATCCGGCAGTGTTTTTAAACCAGCCATCGGGCTGTCCAAGTGCAAATCAGCTGCATGGATAAACGAAATTTGTTTCATAAAAAAACCCTTTCACCATCGTTTCTTTTATTTTACCACTCTTAAAAGGCGAATGCACGTTCTATATAAAAAAGAGCAGGCATTTTTCACCGGCTCTTTTCACCTTAATCCTTTTTTGTTAGCTGCAACGCTTTTTTAATGTCTTTAAACGAATTGGATTTGCCGTACATCAATACACCGCCTTTGTATACTCTTGCACCAAAAATCGCCAAAACGATGATCGTAGCCGTGAGAATGGCAATCCCGGCCAATGCCTGCCAAAATGGAATCGAAAGCATCCCAACGCGCAGAAACATAATCATCGGAGTAAAAAACGGAATAAAAGAGGTGACCGAAATGAATGGTGAATCCGGTTTGCTAAGTCCAAACATGGCAATCATAAATCCTGCAACAACAAGCAATGTCATTGGTGTAATCATTTGCTGAACATCTTCAATCCGGCTGACAAGCGAGCCGAGAAAAGCGGCCATTGTCGCAAACAGAAAATAGCCAAGGATAAAAAAGATGACTGCATACGCGATCGTTGCTGCCGGTATTTGGTCAAAACCAAATACATCAAAGAAACCACCCTTTAAAGAAGCACGGTTTTGTTTAAAAGAAAAGTAACCGACGGCCAAAAACGCAGCAAGTTGTGTCAAGCTTAACAAGGCTATGCCGATAATTTTGGCAAACATTTGCGTAATCGGCGAAACGCTTGAAATTAAAATTTCCATGACCCGCGATGATTTTTCAGTGGCAACTTCCATCGCAATCATACTTGCATACATGATCACGGCACCATAAATCATAAACAATAGCACATAGACAAGCCCGCGCGCCTGATTCAGCTGCTCTTCCGTTTTTGCGTTCTTTTCAAGGGCTGTTTTTTGAAATGCAACCGGTTCATAAAGTGTTTGCAGCTGAGAGGGAGAAAGCTTCATTTTTGCTGCAGCCAGCATCGCTTTTACTTGCTGTAAACCGGTTTGCAAATCGGTATACAAACTCGAATCGGCAATACTCATCGCTTTGTATTTTGCTTCAGGCATGTTTTCCTGATTAAAACGAAGCTGGATCATTCCTTGATAAGTTCCCTTTTCAACTGCTTTTTCAGCCTGTTTTTCAGTGCCATTGTATTGCTTTAAAATAATATCCTTGTTGATTGTGGAGACTTGTTTTTTCAGCGGTTGAAACAGCTGTCCTGTTTGATCGAGAACCGCGACTGTTTCTTTTCCACCATTTTTATCGAATGCTTTTATAATCGTATTAATATTTGTTAACACCAGCACGATGGCGATCGTAATCAGTGTTGTAATTAGAAACGATTTTGTTTTTAATTTTGTGAGATATGTATGCCATAAAATGATCCAAAAATTATTCATAGGAAGCACCAACTTTCTCAATAAAAATATCGTTTAAAGATGGCTCTTCAAGTGCAAATCTGCGGACAAATCCTTTGTCTACCAATTCTTTAAACATTTTTTCGGCCACGGGCTCGCCTTCAATTTGCAGCAGTATTCCTTCTGCAGACGGCTTTGCTTTTACTACCCCCGGGTATGATGCCAAGAAATCGAGGGCAAAATCGGCATGAATTACGAGATTTTTTTTGCCGAAAGATCGTTTGATTTCCTTTAATGCACCGTGGACAACCGTTTTTCCTTTATGCAAAATGCAGAGCTGCTCGCACATTTCCTCAACATGCTCCATCCGGTGGCTTGAAAATACAATGGTTGCCCCCTGTTCCTTTAAAGACACAACCGCAGATTTCAACAGTTCTACATTGACAGGGTCAAGCCCGCTGAACGGCTCATCCAAGATCAATAGTTTTGGTTTATGGATGACAGCGGCAATAAATTGAATTTTTTGCTGATTTCCTTTTGATAGTTCATCGACTTTTTTGTTTTCATACTCCGTTATTTTAAATCGTTCAAGCCATTTTCGTAATTCCACTGCGGCATCGTCTTTAGCCACTCCTCTTAATCTCGCTAAATAAATAATTTGGTCGCGCACGTTTAATTTCGGGTACAGTCCCCTTTCTTCGGGCAAGTATCCGATAAACCGTTTTGCATTGGTATTCACCGGTTTTCCTTCCCACGTAATTTCGCCGCCACTTGAGCCGAGGATCCCGAGAATCATCCGGAATGTTGTCGTTTTGCCAGCACCATTTGCGCCTAAAAAGCCAAAGATTTCGCCTTCTGGAATGGTAAGGGACAAATCATCAACAGCTGTATATGAACCAAACCGCTTTGTAATATGTTCAAGCTCTAAAGCCATATGTAAATACCTCCTGATCTTTTTACTTTTAATCAATTCACCTATTTTTCCCGTTTATTAGGAGTGGTAGGGAGCGATTCCTGCTATTTTTTTCACTTCCTTTGCATATTCTACAAGCTCATGTAAAATAAAGAAAATAATAAATTTTCTAATAAGGAGATTTAGATGGAAAACTATAAGTTAACGGCATTTGAAGCCAATGGAGAGAAGATCATCGATGAAATTTTTCAAGCAGAAAATGAGAAAAAAGCAAAGCAGCTTGGTGTAAAACTGCTTGCAGAGAAAAGTTTATCAGAAAAGACCCACCGCTGTACATCCCCATCTGGAAAACTTTTGCTTTTTCACTCGTAAAAAAAAGACGAAGCTCTCTGGCTTCGTCTTTATTTTCCAATAAATTGGGCTGGCCTTTTTTCGATAAATGCTTGAATTCCTTCACGATGATCAGCTGTCTCACGCATTTTTAACTGGCCATATTTTTCAAGTTCAAGAATTTTCAACAACTGCGGCCGATTTTTTTCGGCAAGAATTTTTTTCGTTTTGATCATTGCCTGAACCGGTCGCGAAAGCCAATCGGCAATTCGTGCTTCAAGCGCATCTTGAAGCTCTCCAACTGCTACTTCCTGTATCAAACCGATTTCACGTGCTTCATCAGCCCGATACTTTTTCCCTTCCCAAATGAGCTGCTTCGCTTTTGTTTCTCCAAGCCGTTTTTCAAGAAAGAAATGGCCGCCGCCGTCCGGAATTAAGCCAATTCCGATAAAATTCATCGCAAGAATACTGGATGTATCTGCAATAATATAATCGGTTGCAAGTGCAATGCTTAACCCAAGGCCTGCTGCTGCCCCGGATATTCCGCTGATGGTTAGCTTTGGCATACTGTAAAGAGTAACAACCATTTCATTTATGCACTCCATCAGTCCGAGGAAATCGCTTTCATTTGATTGTTCAGCCATCCATTTAATGTCGCCGCCAGCTGAAAAGGCTCTGCCATTACCCGTCAGTACGACAATATCAATCTCGTCTGACTCACAGATCGTTTTCAATGTACAAATCAGCCCTTTAATCATTTCCGCATCAAGTGCATTTAAGCTTTCCGGCCGGTTTAATTGGATGGTCGCCACCCGACCAGTTACGACCACGTTGACCTTATCGGTAACAAAATGAGTTTCTTCCACCGCGATTGCCCTCCTTTGTTCTCTGACTACCTTTCCACATCTCCATTATAATGGGAAAAAGCTGCCCGCAAAACTAATTTTCGAAAAATAATGAATTCCACGAACAAATTTTTCTCATTGTAAATGCTGCATTCGTTTTAAAGGCTGCGCTTTTGCTGCATTTATCATTTTTCCGCCTACGTGTTGGGGGGATCCCGCCTAAACACTTTTTCATTTAAAAACCGCCCGGTTCTTTTTGGTTTGGGCGGAATAACGAGGGCTGTTGATTTCCACTCCAAGCACTCCCTTTCCGGAGGCAGAACGCCTGAGCCACCTGATATGCATTTTAATTCCCTTTTACTAGTATTTGCTGGATGATAGACAGCTCTATCAACTGTATTTTTCCCTTTTACTGGTATTTATTTGGTGATAGACAGCCCTACCAACCTGATTTTCCCTTTTTCTGGTATTTGCTGGACGGTAGACAGCTCTATCAACACGGTTTTTCACTTTTGCTGGTATTTATTTGGCGATAGACAGCTCTACCAACCTGATTTTTCCCTTTTTCTGGTATTTTCTGGATGGTAGACAGCTCTATAAACACGGTTTTTCCCTTTTCTGTTTTGGATGAATAGTTAGAATGAAGATTTTGATATTTTAAGAAAAACCAGGCAAAAACCGATTTTCCAGCACTCGCAAAAAGAGTGTCAACATATAGATTCTGGTACAAGAAATAGCTCGTGATTTTTTCACCTTGAAGTGAAATATCAACAAAGGCACTGTATTTTCTTTATGTTAGGAGTATGGTGCGCGATTCGGCGGTTTTCGTGACCGTTTTTCCCACTTGTTAGGAGAGTGACACGTGGTTCCGCGGCTTGCACGACTTGTTTTCCCTTTTTTTAGGAAAATAGCTCGCGGTTCGGCAATTTGCGCGAATTGTTTTCCCTTTTGTTAGGAGAATGGCTCACGGTTCGGCGGTTTCGAACCGTTATCCACAAGTCCAGACATGTGTAATTTCCTAAACTTTAAAAAATTCCCCCACAATTACGTGGGAGAACTTTCTTTTGAAAATAATTGCTCGAGAATGGTTATTTTTTCAGCAGTGTAGGATTCAAAGCTGTCATTATACGATTTTGGATCTTTTGGATTGGCAAAATGCGTAATTTCACCCGTTTTCGGATGAATGAATTTACTTGACGCACCGCAGCCGAGACCAATAATCGTTTGCATTTCTTCCATAATGATCATGTTGTAGATGCTTTCATGGTTCGCAAGCGAATAACCGACGTTTTCCAAGTTTCCAAGGATGTTTTTTTGCCTGTATAAATAATACGGCTGATAACCGTGTTCTACCGCCCAACTTTCCGCAAGCACCATCATGTTTTCAACTTCTTGACGGTCTGCTACTTGATATTTTTGCCTGTTTTTCGTCATTTCCGAGGCTCTCTTGAACGATAACGTATGGACGGTTAATGATTCCGGCATTAATTTTTCCGTTTCAGCCAATGTATAAGAAAATTCCGCTACACCTTCCCCAGGCAGGCCAATTATGAGATCCATATTAATATTGTTCATCCCCATTGATCTGGCCAGATGATACTTCGTGATCGTTTCCTCCACAGTATGGTGGCGCCCAATCGCTTTTAACGTTTCTTGAATATAGGATTGCGGGTTAATGCTGATCCGGTCAATGTTCCATTTTTTCAATATGTCAAGCTTTTCTGAGGTGATGGTGTCAGGCCTGCCCGCTTCGACGGTAATTTCGCGGATTGTTTTCACGTTGGGGAATGATTCAGTCATTTCCTCATAAAGCAGATCCATTTCTTCGGCGGTGATACTTGTCGGAGTGCCGCCGCCATAATAGATTGTTGTAATTCTGATCCCCTTGTCTTTCAGCCACTTGCCGATTTCTCTCATTTCATAGTGCAAGCCGCCCAGAAATGAATCGACAGAACCTTGCCTTCCGTTTATCGCATAGGCCGGAAACGTACAATAGGCACATTTCGTCGGACAAAATGGGATACCGATATAAATGCTGACTTCATCACGAAGGGAGTATAGATCAGGAACCACTGCAAGCTGGCGGTTAACAATTTGCTCCATCAAATTGAATTTCTCATCTGAAATTAAATACTCTTCCTTTAATTGCTGCTTGGCAAGTTCAAAAGGAATCCCTTCTTTTATTTTTCGATGCAGCAGTTTTGTTGGCCTGACACCGGTTAATATCCCCCATTTTTGCACGACCCCTGTCCAATCCTGCAAGACGATTACGTACACCCGTGAAACAGCATTTTTCAACTGCTTAAACCGCTCTTTTTCCGTAATCTCTTCCGGCCACTCTTTTTCATAGTTTGCCGTATATGATTTTCCCGTTTTGTCGATCAATTCAGCTGTTACAGCAATCCGTTCCTTTGCAGCGAGTGCAAAGTTGATTGTAACATCTGCACTTTGCTGAGGCTGTTGGACAATCGAGGATTCTTCAAAAAACAAATTGGCAATCAAAGTTAAAGGACGGTCAAATCTTGGATCCCCTAACCCGGTAATTGAAATATTCAACACTACCACCCTTTAAATTAAGCTCCCTTTAGTGTACAGAATCGTCAAAACAAGGTCAATAGCGTGAAAAATAACATGTACAGCAGTAAAAAAGGGCGAACTTAACTAAGGGCTTTGAAAGTCCTAAAAAATTTTTAGCTTAGGCTACAGAAATATCAGTATCTTTTATTATGCCGTGGGAAATCAGAAGTTTTACTGTTTGATTAATAGCTTTCTGCTGTTGCATTTCTACAAAGTGGACTTAGTACGTATAAAAGTGGACTAAACACGTATAAAAAAACAGTGCAATCTATTCGAATCGCACTGCTATGAATATTGCTGGTGTCCCAACTTTTTATTTAATCCTATTCAAAAATTGTTTTGTCCGTTCTTCTTTTGGATTCGTAAAGATGTCAACTGGCTTTCCTCTCTCGACAATCACGCCTTGATCCATAAAGATCACTTCATCAGCCGCTTCACGTGCAAAACGCATTTCGTGCGTCACAACAATCATTGTCATACCTTCCTTGGCAAGGTCTTTCATTACTTTTAATACCTCTCCAACAAGCTCAGGATCGAGTGCGGATGTTGGTTCATCAAACAGCATGACTTGTGGTTCCATTGCTAAAGCTCTAGCAATTCCGACACGCTGTTGCTGACCCCCGGATAAGTGTGATGGATAGAAATCAATTTTATCCCCAAGACCTACTTTTTCAAGGAGTCTACGTGCTGTCTTTTCAGCTAAATCTTTATTTTCATTTTTGACAATAACAGGACCCTCCATCACGTTCTCAAGTGCAGTTTTATGAGGGAATAAATTATAGCTTTGAAAAACCATTCCTGTTAATCGGCGAAATGTTGCAATGCTTTTCTTTGAAACTGAACTTGAAAAGTCGAGGATTTCCCTTTCAATTGAGATGGTTCCTTTTGTTGGAATTTCCAACACATTTAAGCAACGAAGCATCGTTGTTTTTCCTGAACCTGACGGACCAATAATAACTACCACTTTTCCTTTTTCTATTTCAAGATCAATCCCCTTTAATACTTCTAATTGATCAAATTGTTTGTGTAAATTTTTAATTGAGATCATCGAAGTAACTCCTTTTCCCTATTATTAAGACACATACCGATCCAATTTCTTTTCCAATAGCTGTTGAATAACGGAAAGGAAAAAGCAAATAATCCAATAAATAAGGGCTACCTCAGAATAAACAAGTAAAAATTCATAGTTGGTTGAAGCAATTTCCTGTGCACGGCGAAACATCTCTGTCACAAGAACAAGCGATGCAAGAGAAGTGTCTTTAACAAGACTAATAAAAGTATTGGACAAAGGCGGAATTGAAACCTTTGCAGCCTGTGGAAAAATAATCCTTCTTAATGCCTGCGAGTAAGACATTCCCACAGAATAACTTGCTTCCCACTGACCCTTTGGAATCGAAAGAATAGCTGCCCTGACTATTTCCGATGCATAGGCTCCGACACTCAAAGAAAAGCCAATTATCGCTGAAGTATAAGGGTCGATCGTCACTCCGATATTTGGCAAGCCATAAAAAATAATAAATAACTGTACCAACAATGGGGTACCACGAATGGCTGAAACGTAAACTCTTGCAATGACATTCAAGGGTTTTATATGTGAAATACGGAAAAGTGCCGTAAAAATTGCTAAAATTAAACCAAGAATAAATGAAATAATTGTCAATGGTATCGAATAAAAAATAGCTCCCTTCAGTAAAGGC
>JAKACS010000017.1 GCA_021821235.1 Bacillota bacterium | reverse complement strand
TTTGCTGTGATTTCTGCAGTCTCCCACGTTTTTCCTTCATCGGTACTGATTTCGACTTTACTGATTTTGCCCATACCGGTCGAGGCAATCCCCTTGATCAAATGTTCACCGGTATTAAGAATTTCGTACTCCAATGGGTATTGAATCGATGAATTCACATTCATGGTCGTCACCGGAAAAGCCTCACGGTCATCGTCTTTGTAGGGATAGTACACATAATCAATCGTTTGGAACGGTCCCTTAAATGGCTTATTGATTACTTGGATTTGTTTGATCCATTTGACGGAAGCTACCGCATACCATTGCGGCACAATTAGTCTTAAAGGATAGCCATGTTTAAAAGGGATTGGTTTGTTGTTGTATTCGTAGGCAATAATCGTATCGGGATGGAGCGCCTTTTCAAGCGGCAAACTCCGCATAAAGGCATAATTTTTGTCCAAATCGGTTCTTGGCCCGAAATCATAGCCCTCAAATACAACTTCAATAGCCTTATCCTTTAATCCGGTTTTTCCCAACAGTGTCTGAAGCGGGACACCTTTCCATTGGCCTTGGCTAATGGCGCCGCGTTTCCATTGCTCACCAAACACCTTTGGTCGGAAAAAATCACGTTTGTTTCCGGAGCATTCCAGAGCTACTTTCACTGTTTTTGCCGGCAGCTGGATAAGGTCTTGAAAAGAGAACACGGTTGGCGTTTCTACGAATCCCCCGATCGGAAGCCAAAAACTGGAATAGGACAAGGCTGGATAGGCAGAATGATTTCGGCGGTAAAAATACTTATTCGGGACGAATGGAGTGTCAATAAACGAAAGGGGGGTTTCTTGGTTTTCCGGCAATAGACTGTGTGTAAGCAAATTAGGATTGGTTTGAAGCGGCTGTTGTTTCAATGGTAGTACCTCCCAGATAAAGAGTCATACTCATTTTATGCTCGCTTTAGCCAATGTAGGCACAGTTTTTTTAGGCGGTACCGCCACATAAGGCTTTTTGCAAAAAATGGGCCAAATAAATTTGGCCCATTTGCTGCACTACTATGCTTTTTGCTCAAACAGTTTGGCGATTTCAACGATGACATTTGTTGCTTTAATCATGGATTCGGCGGAAACAAATTCGTATTTGCCATGGAAGTTTTCCCCACCGGCAAAAATATTTGGCGTTGGCAGTCCCATATAGGAAAGCTGGGAGCCGTCGGTGCCGCCGCGGATTGGTTTCGTAATGGGCTTAATCCCGAGGTTTTCCATCGCCTCATGGGCAATGTCGACAATTTCCTTCACCGGCTCAATTTTGTCCTTCATGTTATAGTATTGGTCGCTTAATTCCAAAACAACCGCTTTCTCCCCGTAGTTAGCTTTCAGCTCGCTAACAAGTTTTTCAACCGTGGCTTTGCGGGCCTCGAAGTTGGCCTTATCAAAGTCACGAATAATATAGGACAGCTTGGTTTCTTCGACATCGCCATGAAAGGAAATCAAATGATAAAATCCTTCGTAGCCGTCCGTATATTCCGGTGCTTCTTTCGCTGGAAGCTTGCTGTGGAACTCCATCGCGATTTTTGCGGAATGAACCATTTTTCCTTTTGCAGTTCCTGGATGGATATTGGTTCCTTTAAAGGTAAGCTTTGCGGCCGCCGCATTGAAGCTTTCATATTCGAGCTCGCCAAGCGGTCCGCCGTCAACTGTGTAGGCATAATTGGCATTGAAGGCCTTAACGTCAAACTTATGCGGTCCCCTGCCGATTTCCTCATCCGGCGTGAAGGCGACGCGAATTTTTCCATGCTTGATTTCCGGATGCTTGATTAAGTAAGCCATTGCCGTCATAATTTCAGCTACACCGGCCTTGTCATCTGCACCAAGCAAGGTCGTTCCATCTGTTGTAATCAGTGTCTGCCCTTTGTAGTCAGCAAGCTGTGGAAAATCTTTTGTTGATAAGACAATATGTAAGGATTTGTTCAAGGTCAGATCCTGGCCATCGTAGTTTTCGACGATTTGCGGGTTGACCCCTTTGCCGGTGAAATCAGTGGCTGTATCGACATGGGCTAAGAAGCCAATTGTCGGGACATCTTTTTGCGTGTTGGATGGTAGCGTTGCCATTACATAGCCGTTTTTGTCAATTGTCACCTCTGCCATGCCAATTTCCTTTAATTCCTCCACTAATTGCTTCAGCAACACAAGCTGTCCCGGGGTTGACGGGCATGTGCTGCTTTCTTCATTTGACTGGGTATCCACTTTGACATACGAAGTGAATCGGGCAATAATCTCGTCTTTCACCTTGCTTCATCTCCTTCTTTTTGATTAGTTCCATCATATCATACCTTTTTCCATAAACGGGTAAACAATGCATTGACCCCGTTGGTAATGGGAACAAAATTGTTTCTGAACGCATAAATTCAATTACGCCTCTGTCTTCGTCCTTAGGGACTAGCCAGTCGGTGAGTTTTCATTTATCCGGACATTGGTCACGCTGCGCCCGATCACAACTGGCTCACCACCGCATTGAAGACAATCGAGATTTCGAATCGAGACATCGTCCGCATGGTGATCGCCGCCAAATACTTTGATGCCTGCTCCGGCATTGCAAACATTTCGAACCGTAACTTGATTGAGTACAACGTTACGGGCGCGGTACTGAACGGCAATGACTGGATGACCTTTAAGATCGACGGCAGGATCGCCAATGATGGTAAACTGATTGATCACTACATTTTTATACGCTGATACGACCATCGCTCTTGGCGTTGAACCTTCATATAAATCAGTGAACCGCGGTGCGAAGGAGACCAGATTGGTTGCGCGGATCGCGTATGCCGTTTTTGACTCTGGATCGGTCTTTTTATGATGCCCGATATGGCGAAAATTGAAAGACCGGTTATCCTTTATAGATAAATGGCCAATGATTTGCACGTTTGCCGCTGCGGAAGCATTTTCATGAGCCTTGACTTCAACTCCGCCAAAGCAGCGGGCTGTTGAGTTATTGTAGAGCCAAACATTTTGCGATCCATCGTCAATCTCAATTCCATTGGAGTTGGAAAAACCTTTCGCGTGCGCCCTGCCGCTCGGGTCGCACATATGGGAATAAGAGATAAAAATAGTTTCGCTATGATGGGTAGTGATGCCGTCATCGCCAAAGCCGTGGCCGATCAGATGGTCGAGCCAAATATACTGGCTCCCGCCCCATCCTCTTTTTCCATCACCGCGATAATCGTAATACGGCGAGGTAACGTCAAACCCATGAAGACCAGGATTCATCGCCTCCACCTTTTTCACCCAGCCGTATTTCACATTGGCAAAGGTTAGGCAGCTGGAATGATTCCCACCTGTGCTTGTCTTTGGCTGTGCTCCCAGTCTCTCCACATTCCAATCCAAACTTAACCCTTCGATAGAAATATGGTGATTTCCCAGCCAATAATGGGTGTTGGTGACAAGCCTTGCGCTTTTTGGCGCTTCGTCATGCAGCTTTAGCGTTGTTTTTCCTATGCCGCTTCCAGTTAAGATGGTGTAGGAAGGAAGCCTGATTCCTTTTGTAATATAAACGCCGTTTGGAACAATTACTTTTATTCTCCCTCTGCCGATTGCTTTTTGAAAGGCTTTTGTATCATCTGTTTTGCCATCGCCTTTTGCGCCAAAATCTTTTACATTGACTTCTTTTTTCACTTTTTTTAAAAGCTTTTCGTATTCCGTGTCCAGTTTTTTCAGCCATTCTGGAAAAATAGGTGCCGTTTTTGGCGTCGGCTCGTTTTGTATGACCGCAAAAAACCGATTGGTTCGAATGACCTCTTTATTGAGTTCAAACCGTTTATGGCCAAGGACAAATAGCAGCCGGGCATTGTAGTCAGGATTATGTTTTCGATCAAACATTGCATTACCACCACACAAACAAAGTAAATTCTTATTGATTATTCCCGTTTTTCCATTGTATAAGCATGAACTGAAAGCTTGCTGGTTATTTGCAATAGATTAAATATTCATAATGGTTAGATGCAATCGACAGATAAAAGTTACTGTTTTTTAACAGAATTTGATATACTACATTCAGCAAATCGGTTTATAAATGGATGATTCTTTAAGCAAAATCTCCAGAGCCTCTTTCGTCCGATAATCACGTCGCTTAATAATACTGTTAAACCACAGTCACTGTTCTTCCCGCCGTGCTTCCGTCTCCCCCATCCCTTGGCGATGCCCATGCGACTGCCACGCATTTATCAAGTTCGTGTAGTTACGTGGCAGTGTATACACATGTTTTTCCAAAAATGAGGAATAGAAATAGAGCTTATGTTAAACTTGACGTAGTGAATAACGTTAATTTCGATTCGGGGAGGGGTAAACTTTGCAAAAAAATGTTCGTTATGGACTTATTTCTATAATGGTTGTAGTTCTGGGGATTTTTATCTTTCAAAATATTGATAAGGCTAGTGGCAAAGATACTGCAATAACTCAAGGGAGGCCAACTAATAAGAGTTTGCAAATTTCCAAACCTGAAAAGTCAATCTATAAACTAAATGGCAGTCAACGTAAGGCTGCGGAGAAAGAAGTTGGAACAGTAAATAGTGAACAAGATTTTTTAAAAAAAGCCCTTGGTTTATCTTTTCAAAAGATCAAGTTGGGAGAAGAACAGATTCACTATAAAATTCCTGGAATTGTTGAAAGTAGTGTGGATCGTATTCAAATGACAAAGACGAATGTAGCTTATCTAAAAGAAAGACTAGGCTCCTTAAAAACAACCAAAGATGAAAAATCTGGCGAATATACTTATGACAAAATCCTTACTCGGTGGATTAATGGTGATTTTGACCATATTGTTCAAGATTTTAAAACCCTTCGAAACGATTTTAATAAGCCAAAAGGGTATTCAGAAACAGGAAATGACCATGAAATCAAAATTGTTAAACGAAGCAAAACCGATGAGCAAGAATATATTAAATATTTTTTTGGTACGTAAGTTAGTTGCGTTAGTTAAATGAAAGAAGCCTGTACAAGAATACAGATTAACGATTTTTAAGATCAGCTTCTTTCTGATTCGTTATGAACATACTGCAGAAAATCTGATTATCTGAATTTTTTGCTAAAACAGAATAGCTGAGATCACTACTCAGCTATTTTTAAAATAAAAACTTTTATCGAATCCATTGGTTACCATAAACTGTTTTTACTTTGTCTGTATAACCACTATCTGTATACAAATCAAGGATAACCCTCATTGCTAAAGTTCTTTTTGCAATATTGTTAAAGGTTACGTTTAGATTTTGGCCAGAAGATTTAGCAAACCCTCTTTTGGTATCAATGGTATTCCAGTACCCTCCATCATACCTTTTAAGAGTTAATATACAGTATGCTTCTGTGTCAAATGCTGTATAGCTGCCGAGTTCGACAGTAGCATAAACATTAAGATAATCTTCTGATGTAAAAAGGTAACATGTTACATCGCCCAATCCTCCTGGATTATAAGTGAAACTGGTCGTTGTATTCGTCATACAAACTTCACTCCTTTGGTGGCTCCGTTATTAATAGGATTATTACTTTCAAAATCCAAATTATCCGAGCGGTTTACATTATTGAAAATACCTGAAATCCGTTCTATTCCGGGGATTCTGAATGGCGATATCATTCATTCATATATAGGGTTACTCTCTCAAAGCAAGAATGATTTTGAATACATTGAAGGATTTCGAGAAGATCCATTTTTTTCTCTGGCACTAGATATTCATACTGTACCTTCTAGTCCAACATTAAGACAGCGTCTTGACCAAATAGCTAAAACAGATGCTTGGAAATCAATCATCCTTGAAGAATCTGTGAAGATTCTTACAGTGTTTGACTCTACTGTAACTCCTCTAACTATAACAAACGGGAAACAGGAGGATGTGCAAATCATTCCATTGGATATTGATGTTTCACCATTTGATAACTCGAATACTAAGAAGGAAGGTGTTAGCCGGACTTACAAGGGATGCGATGGATTTTTCTCTAATTTTGCCTATCTTGGCCAAGAAGGTTATGTTGTAAATACAGATTTACGTGAAGGCAGCACACATGTTCAAAAGGGAACGGCCAAGTTTCTACAAGATAGCATTTGCTATGCCAAACAGATTACAACTTGTCCTCTCCTAGTACAGATGGACGGAGGAAATGATTCTGCGGATAATATAGACACCTGTTTGAAGGAAGGCGCCGGCTTCATCATTAAACGAAATCCTCGTCGTGAAAAACCCGAGCTTGGTTAGCCATCGCCGAACAAAAAGAAGCGTGTATCCAAGAACGAGAAGGGAAGCGTGTTTTTTATGGCTCCGTTATGGTCAAACCAAAAGGCATTGATAAAGAAGTTCGTCAAGTTTATAAGGTGGTAGAGCGAACAATTCGAAGAGACGGGCAAACTTTACTTTTCCCCGAAATCGAATTTGAAAGCTATTGGGTCTCACTACCCAATAAGCCTGAAGAAATTATTGAACTTTACCATGATCATGGAACAAGTGAGCAATTTCATAGTGAATTAAAAACAGATTTAGATTTAGAACGCTTTCCTTCAGGAAAATTTAAAACAAATGATTTGATTTTGCATTTAGGCTGTCTTACGTATAATCTTCTACGTTTAATTGGCCAAGAGACTCTTAAAACCGATGATGCTCCTTTGAAAAAGAAAGTGTTTCGCAGAAGGATCAAAACTGTGATACAGAATATCATAACATTGGCATCAAAAATGGTGAAACATGCAAGACGAGTAGCTTTAAAGTTTGGGAATCACAGCCCTTGGTTCAGCACATTTAAGCGGATATATAGTTCACTTTCTACCTAAAAAATGTAAATGAATATTTGGATAAAGCCTGCAAAAAAGTGGAAGATAAGCAGGTCTATTAAGCAACCCTAAAAACATAGGTGCAGCCAAAACTTTCGCAAAAAAGTGAAAAACAAGGACTTACAAAATATTACAATGCTTCATTTTTTATTATCACGGATTCAGGAAGTAGTTATTTTACCATAATTTGAGCAATATCCAATATTTAATAATCTAGGTATAATTATCTGGACTATCCGGATAGTACATATATGAAGAGGGGAAGAAAAAGATTATATGTCCTTAGCGCTTCGATCTTTTTATCGTTATCTAGCGATAATAGTATCATTTTGCCTTATTATCAGTTTCGTAGGACCAAATTTTGCAAAAGCAGCACCAGGGGAGGCGAAACGGACTCCTAAGAAGCAAACTTTAACTGCAGATGTGGGTGAACTACCAAGCAAACTCCCAAAAGAGAAATTGGAGTTAACCAGTAAACGTACCCCTTTTTCCACTAGGTATTTGAATCCTGATGGAAGTTTCACCGAAGATATATATATGAATCAACAATTTTATCAGGATCCATCCGATAAAAAGTGGAAAAAAATTGATAATACCCTCAAAGCAAGTACAAAAAAAGCTGGGAAACTAGAAAACACCGCCAATGACGTAAAGACTTGGTTAGCCGAGCAATCTGGAACAGGTGATTTGGCGTCCATTGAAAAAGATGGGGAAAGTGTGTCCCTTGTTCCTTTTCAAGCAAAAAGCGTAAAAGGTATTGTTAAAGGGAACGAAATCACCTATCCTGGAATATTCCCAGATACAGATGCACGTTATCGAATACAAGGAGATACGTTAAAGGAAGATCTTATTCTTCAAAAATATAACCAAAATACTTTTACTTTTGAACTTAAAGTCAATGGGGTTAAGCCAGTTGTAGGGAAAGATGGGTCTATTAGCTTTACAGATTCAAAAAGTAATAAAGTTTGGTCCTTTAAAAATTTGTTTATGACAGATGCTACTGGCAAATATTCAGACAAGGTTAGTCTCAAACTTCGTGAAGAAAAAGGAAAAACCTATGTAGATGTTGTAGCTGATCAAGCTTTCCTTCAAGATAAAGATACGAAATATCCGGTAACAATTGATCCGTCGATAGACACCTGGGATGTTCAACGGGATAACTTTGTAGCAAGTACATTCCCAACCTCGATCTTTTCCAGTAATACTTACATGGATACGGGATATAACAGTTATTTTGGCTCTACCCGTGGTCTTGTTCAATTTTATCTACCTAGTCTACCAAGTGATAGCAAGATTTCTAGTGCTACGTTTAAAGCCTATCAGACTCAAGTAGATGCTACCAATGTATCAGTCGATTTAAATCGGATCACCAGCAGTTGGACTAGTTCTGTAACATGGAATACCCAACCTACTAATCAGACCACACCAGAATCTACGGTAACGAGTAATACATCGAATGCCTACTGGCAATGGACCATTACTCAATTGGTTAAGGATTGGTATAACGGGGTTACTCCAAACTATGGATTCATGCTAAAACAACAAAACGAAACGACTTCACCATACCGAACATTTAATTCGGTAAATAATGGAAATTATACACCGCAGTTGACCATTAATTATACAGTTGATCCGATTGGTGTAGAGGATTATTGGGGCTTAACGAAGGATGGCGTTAATCCTGCTAATGGAAATTTAGTGTATCAGAAAAATGATTTATCCATTCCAGGACGTGGCGTACCAGTAAGTATGACTCGTACTTATAATAACCGCAAATCTGATGTTGCAGGAATGTTTGGATATGGATGGACCAGTAATGTCGAAAAAAGACTTGTGGATGGTGGAACTGGTCCCATTACGCTTATTGATGAAGACAATACTCGACATATCTTTGGACAAAAGATTGGTGGAGGCTATGTAGCTGCTGGTGGTGATTATTTAACACTCGTGAAAAATGGAGATGGAACCTACACCATCACGCAGAAGGACGGAACAAAAGAAAACTATAATACAAGTGGAAAGTTATCCTCCATTGTCGATACGAATGGTAATACGACGACGTTCACTTATGATGGAAACGGGAAATTAACAACCATAAAGGATGCGTCATTAAGAAGTACAACCTTGACGTATGGGACAAATGGGTATGTTTCTAGTATTACCGATCCGGCGAATCGAACCATAAATTATGGATACGATGGATCCGGTAATTTAACAACTGTTACAGACGCAGCTGGGAAAATTACGACATTGTCCTATGATTCTAGCCATGTACTAACAGGAATTACCGATGCACGTAACATAACAACGACCATTAGTTACGATACATCCAATAGGGTTAATAGTATTAGTAAACCCATTACTATTAATGGAACCTTGCAAACGAGCACAACCACATATTCCTACGACACGACGAACCTTGTGACGTCAGTGACGGATGGGGAAGGAAAGCGAATTGACTACACCTATACGGCAAATGGTAATGTTGCTCAGGTGGCTGAAAATCCATTAGACTCTACAAACAAAGCCATCACGACGTATACGTACGATAATAATAACAACCTTACTCAGGTTCAAGATCCAAACACGAATAAAGCAGGTGGAACGAGTAAGTATGTATATACGTACGATGGGAATGGAAACATTACAGCGGTACAGCTTCCAGGAGGTCAAACGAGCTATAACACGTACGATAGTCAAAACAATTTAACGAAAGAACAAGATTTTAATAGTAATATCACATCATCCGATTATGATTCTAAAAACAATCAAACGGAATCAACCGATGCAAATGTTCAAACGTCTGCAAGTCGCTATAATGCGAATGGTAATCTAGAGTATGATACGAAACCAATGTCTATTGCAGATAATAAATTGGCTAATTCTAGTTTTGAACTTGATAACAATACGGATAACTGGCCGGATAACTGGACGAAAGCAACCGAAACTGGGAAAACAGCTACGTTTGCTTGGTCAACTACATCCAAATTTGGATCAAAAGGTATTAGTATTTCGAATCCAACCGGATGGGCGATTGTCCAATCGGATAAGGCTCCCTACGTAACTGGCGATAAATATATTGTTAGCGGGTATGTAAAAACGTCTGGAACAACAGGTACCTCTGTTGTCAAAGTAGAATTTTTAGATTCAACAGGAGCTTGGATTAGTGAAAAACAAGCTTATACATTAAAGGGAACGCAAGACTGGACTCGTATTCAAGCGGTGATTGACAGCGTACCAGCGAATACCGCATCGATTCGAGTGTCTGTTGGACTTAATGCTGGATCCGGGACGGCTTATTTTGATGGTATTCAGTTGGAAAAAGGAACCGTGTTGAGTGCTTATAACCTTGTAGACAATTCAAGCTTTGAACGTAATTCAGGTTTAAATAGTATTCCGGATAACTGGACAACAAGTGGGAACTTGTCTTCTACTAATGATGGAATCGATAAAAACGTGAATACGGGTGATGACAAGGTTTATAGTGGAACGTACGCGTTTAAAGTGACAGGTGAAAAGGGTAAAAATAAATATATTAAGCAACACATTATTATTTCGGGTGATTCGAGTACACCTTTGACTCTCTCTGGATGGTCCAAACAAATAGGTGCCGATGTCAATGGAGGTAATTATACTCTTCAGGTTGCCATCAATAATACCGATAGTACAGTGGATTGGACGAATGCAAATGATTTTAATAAAACAGGAACGGATTGGCAACATGTAGCAGCACAAGTAAAGCCAACGAAAGCTTTTAATTCCATTGATGTGTATTATTATTACTATGATCAATTGGGAACGGCTTGGTTTGATTCAATGCGTCTTGAATTAGGAAATTCTATTACCAAGTACACGTTTGACGCAGCCGGAAACAATATTATAGGAATCGTTAATCCAGTAGGTAATAACGTTACAAATACTTATGATGGTGTAGGTAACAAAACTAGTCTTACCGATGGAAATGGAAAGAATACTTCCTTTGCATACGATGCATTAAATCGATTAACGAAAGTAACCGACGCTAACCTAGGAGATACTTCCTATGGATATGACGGAGTAGGAAATCAAACTTCGGTGACGGATGCCAATAATCATGTAACTAATTATGGTTATAACGAGTGGAATTTGATTTCTAGTATCACAAATCCGTTAAATCAAGTCCTTCAATATGGATATGATAAGAATGGGAATAGGACGAAGGTCATCTTCCCTAAAGGAGATTCTGTATCTTACACCTATAATGGCTTGAACCGGATGGATAGCATTTCCTACAATGGAGTGAAACAGTGGGATTTAGCCTATGACGCAAATGGCAACCTAACTTCCGCTACCGATTCGGCTGGAAAGGCCACGACTTACACGTATGACAATAATAATCGTGTAACTCAAATGGCCGAAGGAGCATCAAACAAAATTGATTATGTGAATGATAATAATGGGAATCCTACTTCCTTAACTGTAACAGCAGGTGCGACTTCCGTATCTACAGGATATACATTTAATCCACAGAATCAAGTAACTGCTCTATCTCGGAATGGTGCTAATCAAGCCAAATTCATCTATGATGAACAGGGAAATGTAATTTCTGTGAATCGTTCAAATGGCACTTATACCTCATATGAATATGATAATGCTAATCGCTTGAAATCTTTAAAAAATTACAATAATGCAGGTTCGTTGTTAGATTCATACAGTTACACCTATGATGCGAATGGCAACCGAACCAGCGTAGTAACAAGCTCAGGTACCATTTCATACCAATATGATTCGTTAAACCAGTTGACACAAGAATCCTTATTGGACGGTACGACCATTGCATATCAATATGATGCAGTAGGAAATCGTACAAAGAAAACAGTGACACAAGGTTCAACAACGACAACAAATTATACGTATGATGCTGCCAACCAGCTGACGGCTGTCAATGGCCAGGCGTATACGTACGATGCGAATGGAAACTTGACTGGCAATGGTTCAAATACTTTCATCTACGATGTTGAAAATCATTTGACTCAAGTGAAGAAATCGGATGGTACAAGCTTAGCAACTTTCACTTATGATCAAGATGGTAAGCGAACTAGTATGACCACATCAAGCGGAACACTTTATTTCCATTACAATGGAGATAAAGTGATATATGAAACAGATTCAAATAATAATATTGTTGCTGATTATACTTGGGACGACCAAGGAAATCCAGTAACGATGACCAAGGGCGGAACAACGTACTATTATCATGTGAATGGTCATGGGGATGTAATTGCACTTACGGATGCGAGTGGAAATACTGTTGCACAGTATCAGTATGATTCTTGGGGGAATATCATTTCTCAGACAGGTACGATGGCTTCTTCTAATCCTTATCTATATGCGGGTTATCGATATGATCAGGAAACAGGATTATATTATTTAATGGCTCGCTATTATGATGCTAATGTAGGGAGATTTATTACAAGAGATAATTTCCATGGATTTGAGGAAGATCCTTTATCAAACAATTTGTATGCATATACAGAAAATAATCCTGTTAATTATATTGATCCAAGTGGACATTTTAGTATAATGAGTGTTAATGTTGCCGGTATACTTTTTAATTTAGCCATTTCAGCAGCTGTAGGTGGCGTTGGTTTTGCTGCAATTAGATCCTATATTATTAGAAAAGGAGAAAGAGAGGCTGAAAGACTATTTACAAGAACTGTAAAGAGTCGTTTAATTGCTTGGGGAGCTCCTAAATTAGCTGTTTCGTTAGGTATTGCAGTGGACTTTGCGTTAGATTATTTAGACATAGGTCACGCTATTGCTTCATGGTTAGATAAGCATGATAGGAAGCCGAGAAATGGATGGCTGGATGTATAATGAGAAAATCAGGAAAATATCTTATTTTAATCTTATGGATGGGTCTTTGGGATTATCTAGACAACCGCTTTGAAATACCTAGAAACATTTATTATTTTTTGATATATCTTCCTATAGGTATAGGTGGCGTTTTGTTAATTTTTTATACTTTTGAAAAAATCGAAAAGAACAAAAAATGAAAACCTTGTATTTTGACTTTGGAGCCTTTTTCTTTATGAAAAAAGGCTCTTTTTTCAAAAAATAAGAAGTTAACACTCTTCTAACAATGTAAGCGGCCGTCCATCTTACATTGTTAGAAGAGTGTTCGGAATTTTACAGGTAATGCAAATGAGCTTAGAAATATCAAACAAATATTTGAGGATGGGCGAACGTTCAATTTGTTTATTTAGGATTAAAAAGGGATTAGGTAATAAATAAACAATCAATTAGAATGATTATTAACTTATCAGAAGATGCTACTAATTTAATATTAAACTAGTCATATAATATACATTGAACGAAACCGCTATCGCGGTGGTAAAACCACTAAACCCTCCAATCACCCGCTACTTTAATCCACTTTCTTTTGTATCTGCGACTATCTTAAAATTTACTGAGCAGTGCTACTGCTAATAAATTTTAAGGAGAAAGTAACATGGATATCAAAGAACAAATTTTACTACGGATGAAAGAAGACATTCGGCTTCGAGGCTTGTCGCAAAATACACTGGTGAACTATACCTTGCATGCACGGATTTTTCTTGAGTTTAGCAAACGCCCAGTAGAACAGCTTGATGCAGTCGACATTCGCAATTTCTTATGGCATTTGATCAATGAGAAAAAAGCTTCACCTGCAACAGTGAATGCATATAGTGCAGCCATTCGTTTTCTCTTTGCTGCCACATTGAATCGTACGTTAAATTATCTTCAGATTCATCGTCAAAAAAACCGTAAAACCCTTCCGGAAGTATTAACAAGAGAAGAAGTGTTCTCCATTATAGAGAATTTTACATATCAACTAACCAATATACCCATGATTGTAGCAATTAAGCTGTATCTTAATACAAAAAATATATAGAAGGAACTCGAATAAAGCCTTTCTCAACGTGAGCAAAGGCTTTTATTAAACGAGTTTTGTCTACTGCATAGTTAATATATCACTAGTGTTGCATAAATAATAACTTAATTTTCTGAATAAAATTCTTTCTCAATTAGAGCCAAAAATTATATACCCTAATAAAGGTGGCTCTGTCCATTTGGAAATTTATTTACAATTAGACCTAAAACCTGAGGGACGGC